>JADEXW010001056.1 GCA_015206935.1 Pseudanabaenaceae cyanobacterium LEGE 13415
GGTAGGCTACCCTGATCGGCCAGTGGCGCAGTGCGAAAATCCAGGCCAGGGTCGCAGAAGCGTACACGAAGAGGGCCAAGATAAAGACGGGATTGAAGAGAAACCCCCACGCCCCGCCTTCTAGGTTCTTTGATGCAATCTTGAAAAGAATTTGCCCGACGGCAAGTGCAGCCACCGTACCGAATAATAGTATATACCGCATTATGCCCTCAATCGGGGATGATTGATACTCACCATTGGTAAGCATGACAATCCCTAATATATTGGCCCATCATCATGACCTACCCGGGATCAGTCATCGCACCTGTGAAGTTGGCGCAGTGAACGGTGACGCTCGTCACACCTCCTTGCATTCATCTAAAGGCGCGTCGTGTAGGAGAAAGTCCAGAGCCAAGAGCGCGCTCAAGGTATTCTGTAAAAACTGCCTCAGGAGGAGCTTTTGATGCGGCTTATTTGGAAGGCCGCTGGGGCCTTGCCGCTTCTTGATCAGCCTTGTGCATTAGTCACAATCATCACCACTCCAGGTAGTCGTAGCGCCTCGCCTTGTGGCACGCAACAGGCCTAAATTGCTCGGCTCGACGTTCTGGACGACGGTTACAATCCATGGCATCAGCGAATGTACAGAGCTGCAGGCAACCTCAGATTACGGGGCCGCGCAAGGACTCGGATATTCCAGCATTTCTTTTCAGAGAATATCCCAAAACGGAGACTTAGATTGATTGAAGGCGCTAGGATAGGAGTTGTCATTCCTTGCTACAAGGTGACGCGCCACATTATGGGAGTGATCCAGCATATCGGACCAGAGGTTGACATTATTCTCTGTGTCGATGACGCATGCCCCGATGCATCCGGAGACTTCATTGAGGCAAATTGCTCAGATCCCCGCGTGAAGGTGTTAAGAAACAAGCGGAATCGTGGCGTCGGCGGTGCTGTAATACGAGGTTACCAAGAAGCTATTGAGTTGAACCTCGATGTCGTTGTCAAAATTGACGGCGATGGTCAAATGGATCCTACCCTTCTAAAGCAGTTCGC
>JADEXW010000331.1 GCA_015206935.1 Pseudanabaenaceae cyanobacterium LEGE 13415
TCTTGGTACTCTGCATGAATTCGTTTGACTTCTTCTGGATCGTAAGTTTCTTCCAATTGTGCTTTCTGGTTGGTGAGTGTTTTGAGTTGCTCTTGGTATTGTTCTAATTGTGCGATCGCGTCTTCGAGTTGGATTTTGCGCTCTTTGTAGCTATTCGCGGATTTCTGATGCTCTAAATAAGCTTGATAGTCCGATCGATAGCGATCGCGTAAATTTTGCTGTTCTTGAATTTGCTCTGCTAAGTTCTCAAACGGCTCTAACGCTTCGTCAATCTTACGAATCGCTGCTTGTGCTGTGTTGAACTCAGATTCTAAAAGTGTGCGTTCTGTTACGAGTTCTGATAGTTCATTCAAATCGCGCTGCAAATAGCGACTGCGATCGCGTGGACTTTCCAAAGCTTCTAATTGTTCTGTGATTGTTGCGAGTTGCGATTTCAGTTCGGGTTCTGCTACGACTTGAGATTGATGTTCAGTGATGAGCGATCGTAGTTCTGTAACTTCCGCATCCAGCCTTTCTTCCTGGTCGAATTTAGCCTCTAGTCCGCGATATTGAGCTTCTTGGTCTCGATAGAGTTTTAGTTGAGTCTGAGTTTCTTTGAGGGATTGTTTTAATCGATCGACCAGGGTTTGCTGAGACAAATCATCCAAAATACCTTGAAGGTCTTGCATCAGGAATGCACTATGCTTTGAACTATTTTCGAGTGCAGTGAGAACCGTTGCAAGCTGAGATTGCAAAGTTGGTGTTGCTTGTTGGAGTTCTTTTAGTGTTACAGTTGCAGTCTGAATCTGTTGAGTTTGAATGTCTCCACGTTTTTGAGCTTGTACTAGAATTTGTCGCAAGTCTCCCTCAAATTGGGTAGCAGCTTCGATCCGGCTGAGTTGCTGTTGATAGCGTTGTAATTGTTCTTCTAGCTGAGGAATTTGTTTGACGATCGCGCCTAATCCCTCTAAGCGCTCGATCTCATTGCTGAGTTGCTTTTGACTGTCCTGAAGTTGTGCAAGCCGCTTTTCTTCACGTTGCAGTGTTTGTCTCCAGCTTTGACAGTTTTGAAGCTGCTCATTGAGTTGTTTTTGTTGTTGCTCAAGTTCGGATTGTTGCTTGATCAACGGTTCTAACTGTTTCAAATCTGCTTCAAGCTGCGATCGACGTTCTTCTTTTTGTGCCAATACTGCAATCTTGGATTCGCAAACACTTAGAGTATTGGCGCGTTTTTGTCGATCGAGTAATAGCTTTTCTTGTTGCGATCGACTGCGATCGAATTCTTTCAAAGCTTCCTCAATTTGCAAGTAAGCCTGATAGCTATCCCGCCGCTCTGTACAGATTTTGACTGATTTTTCAGCCGCTTCTAGCTCAGATTTAAGACGATCTAGATTAAGTTCATCTGAACGAATTCGACTAGAGAGCGATTCCAGATTCGTCGTCAACTGCTGAACTTGAGACGCGATCGCAGTGTACTTTTCTTGATCGGATTTCAGTCGATCGTACTGTTCTTCCCACTGTTTCAAATCCGTCTGAATTTGCTTGATCGTTCCACTCAGTGTTGCTTTCCGCTGGCTCAGTTCGTCCCATTCTTGGAGTTGTTCATCGTACTGTTGAATATCTCGATCGAGCTTTTCAGATTGAGCTTTCGCAAACTTTTCTAAGTCACCTAGCTCTTTGTAAACCTTTTTGTATTCTTCGACTTTCAGAATCGGATCAAAGACCTTCTTGCGTTCTTCCGCAGTTCCAAGAAAATCAACTGTGAATGTTCCTTGTGGAACCCCGATCGTATTCCGAAACAACTGTGATAAGTTCGTTCCCGCTGGTACGCCCAAATGTTCTCGCAACCAAGGAAGAACATCTTCTTTTTTAGTGTAATTGAGCTTTTCGCCAAGCTCTGGATCATAGATCGTATAGCTCGATCGAGTGCAGCGACTAATATCATACGTTCGCTGATCTCGGCTCGAAACAAAGCTCACTCGCACTTGGGCACTATTCGCCCCATTGCGAATTAAATCCTCTTTCGTGTACGCGCCTGTATGGTCAAACAACACCCACGCGATCGCTTCGAGAATGCTCGTTTTCCCAGCACCATTCTCACCACAAATTGCATTCGTTCCTGGCTGGAACGAAAACGCGCGATCGCTGTGGAACTTGAAGTTTTTGAGGCTAACCGAAAGAATTTCCATACTGATGATTCTACGGCAGATCAGATGTTCTGATCCACGATCGGGAATGGAAACGATTTTAGCGTCGATCACACCGAACAATTCAAATCCTGCAAAAGTCCACCTTAAATACTTTCATTCCTTGAAATTCATCGTGAAAACATAATTGTGATGGATCGCTAAATTCATACAGAAGAAGCATCCGGAGACAACCGAGGATTCCGGGAACATGAAAGAATTAAAGCCACGCGATCTGAGTAGGTAAATTCCGATGTACGACCTCGCAAATTTTACAAAAGACGACATGCGGCACTGCGCGATCAAACTCCGAAACATGGATGAGCGATCGCGCAGTATGGAAGAAACCGCAGATCGAATGGTTCGTTACCTCCACGAGAATTTGATTGACCCACGAACCGGGACAAGTGCCTGTGCCTTGGTGCGATTCTTCAAAACTCATCCCTACGGCGATCTCCACCCAGAGCTACAAGAATCAGCACAAGCGATTTTGAAAGGTCGATCGATTATACGAGCCACTAAATGTTTAACGCTGTTAGCAACGGCAGGCGATGAGAAGTATTGGAACGATCGACGCGATTCGACGGGGCATCAAGCGATCCCATTGATTGATGAGGATTTTGTCTATCGCGCTCCCATGATTTTGCAATTGATCCAACAGTTCGGCTTAGAAGTGAGTACGGTGATTGATACGGCTCCAACTTTGATTACAAAACTCTCGCACAAAGCTTTTAATGTCTTTCATGTGCCTGATGCAGTTGGCAGTCCTCACATTCCGGCTCAGGCGCAATTTGTTGTGCCTTACAAAATTCAATCGGTTTTAGGCTTTGGGGGTATGTTACCGTCTGGCAATCTGTTTGCCGTGATTTTGTTTAGCAAAGTTCCAATCTCACTGACAACCGCAGGACATTTCAAATGGATTTCGGCTTACGTGCGGATTGCAGTCGAATCGTTCGATCGAACAAATGTCTTTACTCCCCTTGCTGATCCCGTTTTGCGGTAGCTTACCGTCAGTGTGACGGAGCATTTCGCTTCGTTTGGGGCGGCTAATGCCCCCTAAATCCCCCATTCTGGGGGATTTAGGGGGCAATCCTCAGAAAAGCTGTCACATGAAGCGTTCATCGAACTCACCTTAACTTACCGTTGTGCAAGTTGCGGCGCACGTCCCGTTAAACCAGACATAATGCGGAACACCAAGGATCGAATTGGGTGAATGTTCCGCAAAAACCACAGGCTAAAACGGCGAAGTTGTACGATCGGGAAAATTTGATTCGAGAACGTTCGATTTAATAAATCCGTGATGCTCAAAATAATCAGGTTTTCCCACTGCCGCCAGCGTTCATATCGTTTCAGAACTTTGAGGCTCGCAATATCTTCACCGCGTTTCTTAGCAGTTTGAAGCACTTGCGCCAATGCTGCCGCATCTCGAATTCCCATATTGATGCCTTGTCCACCCAAGGGATGACAACTATGAGCCGCATCTCCGATTAACGCTAACTGCGATCGCACATATTCGCGACTGTGCATCAATTGGATGGGGAAGAGATATCGATCGCCTTCGATCTCTGGTGTGCCAAAATGTGCGCCATATCGCTGTTTGAACGCTTCAATGAATTCGCGATCGTTCATTGCTAAGAGTTTCTCAGCTTGCGATCGCGAAGCCGTCCAAACAATTCGACAGCGGTTATCCGGTAGCGGCAAAATTCCAGAAGGGCCCGTATGCCAGAACCATTCATAAGCCGTATTATCATGCGGAGCTTCTAGCTTTAAAGTGGCAACCACACAAGCTTGCCAGTATTGCCACCCGAAGGTTTTAATTCCAGCTTGTTGACGCAGTGGAGAGCGGGAACCATCTGCCGCGACGACTAAGCGCGATCGAATCTGTTGCACTTCGCCGTTTAGCATCACTTCTAAAACCGCATCATCTGAGTGATACTCAGTTTTGACGACTTTTGCTGGACAGAACAAATCAACATTTGAGCAAGTGTGTAGAAGCGCTTGAAGTGCAGTAATTAACACTCGATGTTCTGCCACATAGCCTAATGTCTCAGTGCCAATATCATGCGGCGCAAACTGCACTGTCGCGGGATAGTTTGAATCTGCGAGGCGTACCTTTTTGTAGGTTTCAACTTGGGGGCAGATTTGCTGCCACACGCCCAGTCCTTCAAAGATGCGACTCGATAGCAGTGAAATGGAGTAAGCTTGAGCGCGGGAAACCGCTTGCGAAGTTACTTCCGCTTCGATCAACGCAACTCGGAACCCAGAATCTTTCAAGGCACAGGCGAATGTGGTTCCGACCACACCCCCACCTACGATCGTAATATCGTATTCAGACATTCTTGGCTCCGCGAACTGCATATCTGTTAAGCGATACGAAACTTTACGTCTATTCTCGCGTAAATTTCTGATGTGATCAATCAAACTCGATGGTTCGTCCGCTAAGTATATTAGGATAATTCCGCAAATGTGCTGAGATTGGAGGGTTCCAGCGATTTTAAATTCACCCAGTTGGGTGAACGCTCTGGATGAAGTGGTTGGGATGAATCAGAGTCTATTCTAGTAATCGAATAGAGCACAGACACCCCGAAGGACGATGGATGGGGGCATCCAGAGATCCTACGGGGCTTTTTTTATGCGAGTTAGGAAGAGGTCGCTGCGTTTGGGGCGGAGCGTGCCCCCTGACCCCCAAATTTGGGGGGACAAGAATCTTAGCCCCCAGAATTGGGGGTTTGGGGGCGTTTCCAAATCTCACCACTCAAACCGAATTGCTATAGTTTTATGCGATCGATGCCATCATCAGTTCTTCTGCAATGTCAAAATTCGCAGTCGCATTCTGGACATCATCTAAAGCATCCAACGCATCCATAAGCTTGAGCAACGATCGAGCATGATCGGGATCAGTAACTTCGATCGTATTTTGCGGAATCCAGCGCAATTCAACCTGAGAGACCGTATAACCCTGCTCTTTCAGGCTTTGACTTAGATTCTCTAAATTATCAACACTGGTAAAAATCTCAGCCGCTTGTCCGTCTTCGGTGTCGATCAATTCATACGAATCGGCTCCCGCTTCGAGGCAGGCTTCGAGGAGGGATTCTTCATCGATCGACACTTCTTCAATCTTGCGTCCTCGCTTTTGAGGTGCAAAGGACAATTCGACAATGCCGCGTTGCTCAAACATCCAGCCAACACATCCCGTTTCGCCCAAGTTACCGCCATTTTTGCTAAAGGCTTCTCGTAAATCCGCTGCGGTTCGATTCCGATTATCGGTCAGGGCTTCGATTAAAACTGCCACCCCTCCCGCACCGTACCCTTCGTACTGAATCGATTCGAGTGGGGCATCGGTGCCAAGTTTGCCAGCCCCTTTTGCGATCGCCCTTTCGATGTTTTCGTTGGGAATTCCAGCGGCTTTCGCTTTCTCGATCGCGGTTCTGAGTTGAAAATTTCCAGCCGGGTCAGGGATGCCGTTCCGAGCGGCAACAATAATTTCACGAGAAACCTTTGTGAAAACGTTGGCTCTTTTGGCATCTACTCTGGCTTTTTGGCGTTTAATGTTTGCCCATTTACTATGTCCTGCCATACCTACAGCGTCGTAACGAGTGCGATTTATAGGATATCGAAGATTTCACGATTTGCCTCCGGTAAAGGTGACTCCCTGAATAAAGTAGCGATTGAAAAAGGCATAGATCACGAGTGCTGGGAGAGTGAACACCATTGAGGCTGCCATAATGTAGTTCCAAAAGGTGACATATTGACCTTTGAACGCATTTAAACCGATCGGTAATGTGAACATTTCAGGATTTGACATCACCACCAGCGGCAATAGGAACTCATTCCATGAAGCCATGAAAATGAAAATTGTTTGTGCCGCAAGTGCAGGTTTTGCTAGAGGTAAAACGATTTGAAAAAAGGTCTCAAACCGATTTAATCCATCAAGTTGTGCAGCTTCTTCTAGTTCTTTCGGAAAGTTGATGAAGAACTGCCGCATCATAAAAATG
>JADEXW010000332.1 GCA_015206935.1 Pseudanabaenaceae cyanobacterium LEGE 13415
GATTCGGTTTCTGATCCATTTTTCCAACAGTGGAAAGAGAATCAGCGGCAATATCGCCAAGAGATTCACGATAATTTCAGTCCATTACCAATCAAAGAAGTGCCGCTATATTCTCAGGAAATGTGTGGATTGGAAGCACTCGATCGATTAAAAGATACGCTCTATCCGAACAATGAAGATCCGTCGCAGGTGTACTACAAAGAAACCACTTTGCGCGTGGTTCAAGAACAGAATCAGTACAGTTTAGAGCTATATTTGCCGGGAATTGAAAAGACTCAAATCGAATTGAGTAAAACGGGTGATGAATTAAATGTCCGAATTGGAAATCATCGCCGCAATTTGGTTCTACCACAGGCATTAGCGGCATTACAGCCGAGTGGCGCGAAGATGGAAGAGGATTATCTGAAGATTCGATTTAGCGATCCGGCGAGAGTTTAGAAGGCAAAGATTTATCAGCCTAGAAAAGCTCTTCGCTTCGTTGCTATCCCGCCCCGACTTCATTCCGGGGCTAACCAGAGAAAGTCCACTGAAGGGACTGAAGAGAACAAAAACTGGCTCTTAGTCCCCTTTAGCGGACTTCGTTCCATTAGCCCCGAATTCATTCCGGGGCGGACGAGTGCAATGAACGATACGTTTCAAATGTTCTCTTAAAGTTTCCAAATGCGTTGATTGAGGTTGAGATCTTCAACGATCGACATCATCAATTGCAGCATTTCAAAATACTCGCGCATTGGATTAAAACTGAGCATGGTTTTGAACAAGCGCGGCTCAAATAAATCCTCTTCAGAAGGCACACCGACATAAAGCTGGCTATCCACTAGCGAAATTAAGATGTCTCGGTTTGCTTTCTTTCTGAAATCGACAATTCGACGCATCATCGCAGTTGAAAGCACAGATCTTGCACCAACTTGATCATTGCTGTAGACCGAAAAGAACTTGTTAAATTCAGGGTCTTCGAGTTTTACAGATTGACCATGATGTTGATTCAGAAATTTCACTTTTGAAATGAGATTCTTTGGGAGAATGATGGTTTTTCCGCGAAATGACTTATTGAAGTCAGAAATGAAAAACATTCCCTTAAAAATAGGTTGGCGAGAGACAGCATTCAGAACAATTTCAGTCCGGAAATGCTCAAAATCGATACGTTGTCCTTTTGCAATTCGACTCAGACAATAAGGTGCGCCACGCACGATCGATAAAAGCATAAAGATTAATGTTGAAATCGCTCCAATTGAGCCACTATAGCGACCAAATCCACAAACGAACTCATATATCGAAGTGATCCAAGTGTGAGGAAGTTGTTTTTGAAAGTTGACCTCGGCAAAAAACAAATCTGTTTGACCGATTTTTCCAGCAACACAATGATCTTGCTTTAAATAGACTGAACGACTCATTCCGTTAAAAAGGCGACTTTGTTGAAGTGCAGCCAAGATAGCAGAATCATCACCAAATCTAAGGTATTGAAGATTCTGATTTGGGTCGAGAAAGGTGATGATTTTCTCAATGATATTACGCTGAAATCCTCGTCCGTAAGTTTCAGTTGAAGAAGTATAAAACGCAATCCATAAGAAAGCAGAAATTTGAATAATCAATAGAAAAATTGATAAAATTCTAAAACCATCTCTCTGCCAATTTCTATTAACTTTTGTCTTGCAATATTCCTCATTTCTGGCAATTCTTTTTGCTCGTTCGAGGCTTTCTGAATTGAATTGCGGTCTTTCACTACGAGGTCTTGTTACTTCTTCATAATATGCCTCACAATATTTCTGATTTGGCGAAATTACTCGATCGAGAACCGCTGGCATAAACTTTAGAGCCAGCCCAATTACAATTACGAATGCTACTGATACAATTCCCAGCGGCAGCAAAATTTCTTTTCTAGTTTTCTCAATTTCTTGTAAGTCCGTCTTCAGATTTTGTCGGCAGAACTCTTTGAAATCTTCTAGCGATCGCTTCGGTAATCTCCAATCTTTTTCTTGAGCTTCCGATTGTTTTGGCTTTGATTCAACACTTTCAGGCGCGATCGTTGGTAAATAATTTCGTGCCCAAAGTTGAGCAACAGTGTGATTGGAGTTAAGCAATTCTTGGCAAAGTGCGATCGCTTGTTCCAAACAATGATGATGTTGATACGCTTTCACTAACAGCATCTTAGCTTGATAGTGATTCGCATAGGTTGCATCAGTTTGTTTGCAAAATAGCTCCAAAATTGGAATAGCTTCTTCGTATCGTCGCAGTCTTGTCAGCTTGTTAGCTTGTGCAAAAATCGAATGTGCCTCTTCAGGCGATAAGCGTTTTCGTTGCGAATGAGTGTCTGTCATGAGCTTATCGATTGAATAATTCGTTGACATCCACATTGCGGCGCTCTTGCTCGGTTGCAACAAACAAGCGGCGAGGTTGGTAGTTCATTGAGGATGCAATTAAGCTGCTTGGAAACATCTCGATCGCATTGTTGTATTCGGTGACAGCGGAATTGTAGAAGCGTCTGGCTGCCGAAATTTGCTCCTCAGTTTCGTAAATTGCGGCTTGGAGTTGAACGAATTGACCGTTGGATTTGAGTTCAGGATAGTTCTCTGCTGTTACTAGAAGATTATTCAGCGATCGAGAAATCTGATTTTCTAAGTCCATTCGCTCATTGCGGGTGGTTCCGCCCGTCATGACTTGCGATCGCAGTCGAGTGACTTCGGTTAAAACTTGCTGCTCAAACTTCATGTAGGTTTGCACAGATGCAACTAAATTTGGAATCAAATCAATTCGTTTTTTGAGCAGCACATCAATGCTAGAGAATGCTTTCTCAACATCATTCTTTTTTGCAACTAATCCGTTGTGAATTGACCAAATTGTAATTGCAACTGCGATCGCACCGCTCAATAGAACAATTACAAAAGCAGCGATCGTCATTAAAATTACGCCTACACTATCGCTCATCGTTTCATCAGGTGAAGAACGTTCATAGTGTGCCCTTCAGCCGAAAATCACTTGACAAGAGATTGCGCTGAATTGATTGGGAATTCTGAGATCGCTTTAGTGTTGCAGTTTTGGTTATAGCAATCCTAAATCAGTCGTGAATGACAAGATTGATCGTGCCCCCTAACCCCCAAGCTTGGGGGAACAAGAATCTTAGCCCCCAGAATTGGGGGTTGGGGGCTTTCCCAGATTTTACAACTCAAATCGGATTGCCATATGATTCATCAGCCCGGTGAAATTCTCCAGCAGCGATATCAAATTTTAGGGTGTTTGGGCAAAGGAGGCACGGGAATTACGTACCGCGCCAAAGACCAGAAAACGCAAAAACAAGTGGCGATTAAAACGCTGATTCTCAGACAGGCGGAAAGCTGGAAAGCGATCGAGCTTTTTGAACGGGAAGCAGAGATTTTACAACGGTTGAACCATCCGAATATCCCGAAGTATTTGAACTATTTTGTGATTGATCGAAAGCACGATCGCAGTTTTTATCTCGTTCAAGAATTAGCTAACGGACAATCATTGTTTGATTGGGTGCAAAAAGGGGGGCGTTGTACTGAAGTTGAAATTAATGCGATCGCACTTCAGGTTCTCAACATTCTTGATTATTTGCATCAACTGAATCCGCCTGTGTTTCATCGCGATTTGAAGCCTCAGAACTTGATTCGTCGGGCGGATGGTCAGATCTTTTTAGTTGATTTTGGCTCAGTTGGAAGTACTTATCACAATACTTTGATGCGAGGAAGTACAGTAGTTGGAACTTATGGCTATATGGCTCCAGAACAATTTCGGGGTCAAGTGGTTGCTGGAACTGATTTGTATGGATTAGGTGCAACTTTACTATTTTTGCTGACTCGTCGATCGCCTACAGAGTTACCTGTGCATAAGCTGAAGATTGATTTCCGATCGCAGCTTCAACTCTCAAATCATTTTGCAGATTGGTTAGAGAAACTATTAGAGCCTGCAACGAAAGATCGATTTTCATCCGCGCAAACTGCGATCGCTGAACTCCAAAACCCTGCTACACAATACTCTCAGAAGAAATTAGCAACTGCGATCGCGGCTACAGGTTTAAGCATTCTCTTACTATCCGCATTTGCAGATCATCAACGCTACCGAGTTGTCAATCTATTGGGGCTAACTCAATCAGCTTATAATGCGATCGGCTTAAGAGAGCTAACCTTTGAAGCTTACCTAAACAAAGGAGGCAGCCCAAATGCCAAAGATTCCGCAGGCAGAACATTGGTTTATTATGCGATCGGTGATCTGGAGAAGCTTAAATCCGTTCTTGCAAAAGGTGGAAGGTTACAAGTTGTCGATCGATTAGGTCAATCTCCGCTACACAGTGCAGCACAAGGAAAACCCGACGTTCTGGAATACTTACTCTCGTTGAATCGGATTGATATCAACCTCAAAGATAAAGCGGGTAAGACTGCATTAAGCTATGTGAGTTCTGAGGAGAATGCTCAGATTTTTGTGAGTTATATCAATCGTCGATCGCTTCCCGAAGATCAAAAACAACAATTGCTCCAAACACTCGTTCAGCAAGCGACTGAGCAAGGTTGGCTTAGTTTTGCTCACAATCTTTCTGGCAATGTTCCCATTGATGATAGTGCTTTATTCGATATCACCCGCAAAGCATTAGAAGCTAGAAACCCAGCAATTTTTCGCACAATGATCACGAACAAAGAAAAGCTAAGTCCTGAAACATTCAGGCAAATTCATTTTTATCAGCTTGCACTTGCATATCTCACACCGCAGGAAATTTTCCAATTGATACCGCACATTAATGTCATGGATCAAGGGGGTGATACACTGCTGAATTTTCTATCAGGTCGAGTGGAGTCAAACAATGATGTTCAAGTGATTTGGCAACTGATACGACTCGGAGCAAACGTCAACCAACCGAACTCGAAGGGTGAGACTCCATTGCTAGGCTGCTTAAGTTTCGGGGGAGTTGTTGGAATGGAACAAGCACGAGAAGAAGTCGCGATCGCATTAATTCAACAATCAGACTTGAACTATCGCGCTCCAGGCGATCGAGTCACACAGTTGACCGAATTAATGTTTGCAGATGAGAGACCCCGGATTCGCCAAGAACTTCTAAAACGAGGAGCCAAATAAGATATGACCATCACAACTATCATTCATCCGCGCTACAAGATTCTAGAAACATTAGGACAAGGGGGAATTGGTACAACTTACAAAGCTGAAGATCTTGAGACTAAACAATGCGTAGCAGTAAAAGTGGTTTCACTCCGTCAAACTTCTGATTGGAAAACATTGGATTTGTTTGAAAGAGAAGTGCGAGTTCTCAAACAATTGGATCACCCCGGAATTCCGCAATATTTGGATTCGTTTGAGGTTGATACTGAAGACGATCGCTTATTTTGTATTGTTCAAGCGCTTGCTCCGGGTAAAACATTGGCGGAATGGGTTCAAAAAGGTTGGCGACCGAATGAAGAAACCGTAAGTGCGATCGCGGCTCAACTGCTCGACATTTTGATTTACCTCCAAACCTTTCTGCCGCCGATTTTACATCGGGATATCAAACCTCAGAACATTTTGCGCGATCGCTCTGGAAACATCTATCTCGTGGATTTTGGTGCAGTTCAGGACACCTATCGCCAAACTGTAACAGGTGGCAGTACAGTGGTCGGAACACTCGGTTATATGGCTCCTGAACAATTCCGAGGTAAAGCAACCCTCGCGACTGATCTCTATGCGTTAGGAACCACGTTACTGTTTCTACTCACAGGCAAAGATCCGATTCAATTACAGCAAACCGATGATCTTGAGCTACAAATTCCAAACAATTTAGAACTATCAGCCAACTTCAAACGCTGGCTAAAACGCTGTATTGAATCCGCAGAAGAAGATCGATTTTCCTCAGCTTCAGCGGCTTTACTCGCGCTACAAGGGCGAACAACCGTTGATCGACATTTCGATCGTACTCCTCAACGTCCGCGCAATTCTAAGATTTCGTTGTTGAAAAGCGATCGTACTTTGCAAATCTACTTTTCAAACGATAGTTACCAGCATGAGAAATTAAAATCACTCCGCCGCAATATCGCTCTATCCAGCGGCTATGTGATTGTTGCACTAACAATCTTTCAATTCATTGCCAACAGTCGCTTGAATCATGGCGGATCATTTTTGTACGCCTGGTTTATGTTGTCGTTGATT
>JADEXW010000333.1 GCA_015206935.1 Pseudanabaenaceae cyanobacterium LEGE 13415
TTAAAGTGGAGTACGTATTACAAGTGGCACAAAATTAAACAAGCACCCGCTTACCAACTTGCAGAGTAGTTCCTTCACCTGATGTAATCATGAAACTTTTAATCGTGAATCATTCTTGTACGGTTTCTGTTGCTCAACAGTTTTACGCCGAAATTGAGCAACAAACTGGATGGGAAATCACGATCGTCGTTCCTGAGAATTGGAAGGACGAGTACGGAAATCAGCGTGAAGTGAAGCGTTGGAAAGATTTTCGTGGACAGTTAATTGGTATTCCGGTTTGGCAATCTGGAAGTATTCCGCTGCACAGTTATCGATCGCTGTTTGTTAATCTTTTACGCGAGTTCAATCCTGATTTCATTTACCTGCATCAAGAGCCTTATGCGCTTGTCACTTTGCAGGTTTATTTAGCGAATTATTTCACGATCCGTAAACCGATTAGTTTCTTTACTTGGCAAAACATTTTTAAGCGTTATCCGATCCCTTTTCGACAGATGGAAAGCTGGATTTTGCAGCATACCGATGTCATGTTTCCCGGATCTTATAGTGCCGAAACCGTGATGCGAGAAAAAGGATATTCCGGGCGAAGTGTCTTAATGCCGTCAGGAATTGATCCAACGATTTACTATCCTCGATCGAACAATCTAAAGCCCGAATTAGGCGCAAAAGATCACGAAGTTCTAATTGGTTATGTCGGGCGAGTTGTTGAACAAAAAGGACTCAAAACATTACTCTCTTCATTAAATGAAATTCGAGAGTTACCTTGGCAATTGGTAGTTGTTGGAACGGGCGAATTTGACAGTGAATTCGACGCGATCGCGCAACAGTTAAATTTAAGCGATCGTATTCAAAAACTCGGTTTTGTTCCCTTCACTGAAACTCCGAATTATCTTTCTGCATTCGATGTCTTAGTACTACCTTCCGAAACTCGATCAAATTGGAAAGAACAGTTTGGGCGAGTGATTATTGAGGCAATGGCTTGTGGAACTCCGGTGATTGGTTCAGATTCAGGAGAAATTCCACATTTAATCAACAACACAAAAGGCGGATTAATCTTTCCTGAAGGAGACGCGATCGCACTTTCTCAGCGACTCAGCGAACTGATTCAAAATCCAGAACTACGATCGAACTATGCCGAAACTGGAAAACAATCGGTTCTCAATAACTATACGAATGCTTTACTCGCGCAACGATTTGCCGAAACTGTGAAGAACACTGTAGAGTTTGATCCGCGATCGCAGCGTTCAGGAGTACAATCGTTTCCGACTCCTTAAATAACTGCGCGGAAGCTATGTCTGAACGATCGAACATTCCGGATCAACGGTGGTTTATTCATCCCCAACAGCCGGATCGTGCGATTCAGCTTGCCGCAGAGACCCATCGATCGCCGCTTCTAACGCAGATTTTGATCAATCGCGGCTTCGATACGCTGGAGTCAATCCAAGAGTTTCTCGATCCCGATCGCCAAGAGCTTCCCTCACCGCTAGAAGATTTTCCCGATCTTGCGCTCAGTTTAGAACTGTTGATCAATGCAATCAATGACAAGACTCGGATTGCGATTTGTGGCGATTATGATGCGGATGGAATGACGAGTACCGCTTTGTTGCTTAGAGCTTTACGCTACTTAGGGGCAAGAGTTGACTATGCAATTCCCAGTCGTATGAGTGAAGGCTATGGAATCAATCGCCGCATCATCGAAGAGTTTCACGAAGAAGGGGTTGGGCTGATTCTGACTGTGGATAACGGCATCGCAGCCCATGATCCGATCGCACGAGCGAGAGAACTGGGTTTAACAGTGATCATCACGGATCACCACGATTTACCGCCCACGCTCCCGAATGCAAATGCAATCCTTAATCCGAAGCTAATTTCAGAATCATCTCCGTATCGTGGAATGGCTGGAGTCGGTGTGGCGTATGTTCTCGCAGTCTGTTTAGCTCAAAGCTTTGGACAAACTAGAGACTTACAAAAATCTTTGTTAGAGCTATTTACACTCGGCACGATCGCAGATTTAGCTCCACTGACTGGGGTGAATCGTCGCTGGGTAAAACGTGGCTTACATCTGCTGCCAAAATCTAAAATGGCAGGCATTCAAGCTTTGATTCAGATTGCAGGATTGAGCAATGAAAAGAATCTCAAACCTGAAGCGATCGGCTTTCGATTAGGCCCCAGAATTAATGCAATCGGGCGTTTATCTGATCCACAAATCGTGATTGAACTGTTGATCACTGATGATGATGGAGTGGCATTAGAACGCGCAATGCAATGTGAACAAGTGAATAAACAGCGCCAACAATTGTGTGAACAGATCGAGAAAGATGCGATCGAGACTTACGAAAATAGTTCGCTCAATGCAAAAGACGATCGCGTTTTACTCATTGTCAAAAAAGGCTGGCATCATGGCGTAATCGGAATTGTTGCTTCTCGCTTAGTCGAACGTTACGGCGTTCCAGTCTTCATCGGAACTTACGAAGATGACAATCATATTCGCGGTTCAGCCCGCAGCATTCCCGAATTCAATGTGTTTGAAGCTTTAGAATTCTGCAAAGATCTGATGCTGAAAGCTGGAGGACACAAAGCAGCAGGCGGATTTTCATTTGAAGCCGATCGATTAGATGAGATTCGAGCCAGATTAAGAACGTTTGCACATCGATCGCTCAAACCTGAACACTTAAAGCCGTTAGTTACGATCGATGCTCAAGCCGATCTATCTCAACTCGATCTCGCGCTTCATGCTCAATTAGACGCGCTTCATCCGTGTGGAATGGACAATCCTGATCCCGTTTTTTGGACACCAAATGTTTGCATTGATGAGCAACGACGGATTGGTAAAGGACATATCAAATTTGTACTGCGATCGGGAAATCAGAAAATTAATGCGATCGCGTGGCGTTGGGGTGAATATTTCCCACTTCCCAGCACCTTGGATATTGCTTATCGGTTAAAATCGAACGAATGGAACAATGAAGTTTCAGTGCAATTAGAAGTAATCGGCGTTCGATCGCCACAAGTTCAACAGACAGAGTTTTTATTTAGCGATCGACCTTATACCTGTACGCTACTTGAACAGCGTGGAACACAAGAGCTAAGAATTCGGAATACAAAAGGTGAAACACTAATTATCCAGAAAGGGCAAAGAATTGGAACGCTTGGGAAATCGAATCAAGCAATGAAAGAAGTTGATGTTTCGCAAGCACCATTTTATGATTTAGTGAAAGCTGCGGTGAATGCTCTACAAGTTTGATCCTTGAAACTACAGATTTCGTTCACATTTGTCTAAAGACGGACGCGCTACCCTAGAAATACAAACTCTACTGCGCTTCCTATCGTAGGACTGAGGTACTCGCTCCACATCGTGTTTTAGTCTTGTAAGGATAAATTCGTGACCCAATTCGATCGCACACCTCCTATGGCATCCGAACAGCAAGTTAGACAGTATCTCGCTTACTGGTTCCAACTCGGTAAGCGGTTGATGACGCACAATGGCAGACAGGCGCTCAAGCCAAGTTCGATCATTGCAGGCGATCGCTATAGTGACGAATTTGAAGCCTGCTGGCAGTTAGTACGCTCCCCAGAATCGGGAGATTGCTATATCGAAGGCACAACTCAGACGATTCAAGAACTTCTATCGCCCGGATGGGAAATTAACCCTTGTGCGCGGTGTGCGATGCCTGTTCCCACTCGATCGATTGGAATGCCTCCGGGTGAGTGCCCTTGTTTCGATTTACCGTTTTGGCCTGATTCGGAAATGCCACAACCGCGATCGCCGATTAGCTCCTCGAATTCGCTCCAGAAAATTCGCGATCGACTGTCTCGATCGAGCCAATAACCTAAAATTCGTGCCGCAATCAAAATTCATGGGTATTCTTCATAGAAGAGTCATGTCTCTTGTGATTTTTCTGTGATTTCTTCATGAAAGCGCCCTCAATTTCAGAATCTCCAAATCTCCCGCGTTGGCTACAGCCCGTTTTGATGCTGGCTCCAGCGGGATTGTGGTTATTGTTGCTGCTGATTGTTCCAACGCTGATTATTTTTCAACTCAGCCTGGTTCCGAACATCAGACCTGGCGATATTGTCAATCCATCGGGACTGGATAATTATTGGCGCATTTTTCAGCCCGAAAGCTTTCCGGTGATTCTACGATCGCTTCTTTTCGCAGGCGGATCGATGCTTTCGTGCTTGCTTTTAGGATTTCCGGTCGCCTATTGGATCGCATTATCTTCTCCGAAACGCTGGCGTAATTTATTGCTGATCGGATTTACATTGCCGCTATGGACTTCGACATTATTACGATCGTATGCCTGGATTAGTATTCTTCGTAGAACAGGTGTTCTTAATAGCATTCTCACTAGCGTTGGTTTACCTGCACTCGATTTATTAAACCAACCCATTGCAGTCTTAATCGGTATGACATACAGTCTATTACCTTACATGGTCTTAATTCTGTATGCGTCTTTGGAAAAGCTCGATCGACGATTGCTCGAAGCCGCCGCAGATTTAGGAGCAACCCCAACTCAAGCCTTTTGGAAAATCACCGTCCCGCAATGCTTACCAGGAATCACCGCAGGTTGCTTATTGGTCTTTATCACCGGATTGGGCGACTTTATTAATCCAGAATTACTCGGCGGAACATCAAGCCGAACCGCTGCTCGATTAGTTTACGATCAGTTTCTCGGTGCAACACAGAATTGGGGATACGGTTCTGCATTGAGCATGATTTTGATTTTGGTCGTGAGTCTTGCGATCGCGCTTCTGATCAAATATGGAGATAAAAATGCAAAGTCAATCTAAACTGAACGCTTCAGCTTTCTTCACTGCGTTGATGTTTGGCTTTATGTATTTGCCGATCGCAGTTCTAACGTTTTATAGCTTTAACGAAGCTCCAAATAGCGCTCAATGGAAAGGATTTACCTTCTCTTGGTATGTTCGATTTTTCCAAGATAGCCGAATTTTATCCGCGCTCTGGGATAGCTTACTTGTGGCAAGTTTAGCAACTGGAATTGCTGCGGTGATTGGGACGCTAATGGCGATCGGGCTTGCAAGATATCAGTTCTTCGGCAAGAAACTGTTTCAAGGTGCAGCATATTTGCCGTTGATTATTCCTGATATTGCGATCGCAGTTGCAACTTTAGTATTTCTCGCAGTGATCGCAGTTCCGTTGAGTTTAGGCACGATCGTTGCGGCTCACATTGTATTTTGTTTAGCGTATGTTGCTCTAGTTGTCTCTACGAGATTAACGAGTCTTGATCCACATTTAGAGGAAGCCGCTTTAGATTTAGGGGCAACGCCGTTTCAATCGTTGGTCTTCGTATTGCTACCGCAGTTAGCACCAGCGATCGTTTCAGGATGTCTCCTAGCATTCATTCTCAGCATGGATGACTTTCTGATTTCTAGTTTCACAGCAGGTGGCGGAGTGACCACTCTACCAATGGAAATCTTTAGCCGCATTCGTACCAGCGTGAGACCCGATATGAATGCACTTAGCGTTGTATTAATGATTGCATCTGCCGGAGTTGCTCTGATTGCCGAAATGATTCGCTATCGTGGCGAAAAGAGACGATTTCAATAAACCTTAAAGTAAGCCTTCTAACTGACGACGAATTCGATCGAGATCTCGGTTCGACATTTCCGATTGTTCCAGCGCGTCTGCTTGTTCCTCCGGATTCCAGTCAGTTTCTTCTACGTTTCTGTCCGGTGGAGCCAGCAGCAATCGCTCGAATTCGTTCTCTGGCATAAAATTCTCTGGAATGAGATATGCTTCGTAGCCTGCATCTCGGCAAAATTCTTCAATTTCTTCCTGCTCAATCTTTTCCACGCTCGGAACTGCAAAATCTTGAGCTTCCAACATCAGAGCGTACCGGGTGGCATCGTCTTCTTGAGCAAACATCAACACGAGATTCTGATCGCCCACACTAATCGTATGGATACCTGGATTATCAGTGTCGGCGTTAAAAAGTAAGACGAATACTTGCATAGATTTAGAGAGATCGATGGGCTAGATCTCAGGGTACTCCAATTAGAGTCGCTTGCTGCTCTATTGTTTGTTAGGAATTTGTTGATTCATTTGCTCGATCGCCTCATATAGCCGCGATCGATACCCAGAAAAACTCAAATCTCGCTCGATCTTCTGAAGTG
>JADEXW010001057.1 GCA_015206935.1 Pseudanabaenaceae cyanobacterium LEGE 13415
GGTCAGGAAATTGAATCGAAATTCGTTCTAGCGTTCCCGGTTTCAACGATGCCAAAATCGGGTGCAGCGAATTGCTGACGTTGCAAAAAATATAGTGCAGATTCTTTAAGCCTGCTTCGTCGCGCCATTCCAAAGCTTGATCAACGATCGGTTCTCGAATCTCCAAGCCTAAATAATTCCAATCGGGTTCCTGTTCCGCCATTTTCAGCAAAAATACTCCCCGACCGCATCCAATATCCAAGTGCAATGGACGTGACGGATCAGCAAACACCTGATCCCAATTGGGCGGATCAGTTGGTGTTTGATACTTGCGACTCAGCGGATTAACATGCTCTCGAACTCGAACCAGTGCCACGGATTATTCCTTCTCTCTAAAAATTCCAAATACTGAGGTATAGCCATGCAGAAAGGTACTGCCCCCGATCGGGCCGATTTCACCGTTACAGAAAAATCCTGCGATCGGTAATTCTTTCAAGTATTCATTGACTAATTGAGAATCGAAGTTCGGTTCTCCGTACAGTCCTTCACCCCGTCCCAAACAGGAAAACATTAAAGCACCAACCGGGGTCGGATTTGCCGGACTCACCTGAACATATCGCCGCAGCAAGAGATCTAAATCTTCGGCTGAAGTTTCCGCATCTCTCAGATGGAATTGAATCCGCTGACCCGAACGAATCAAATCCCCGATCGCAATTGCCCCCACTCTCGGATCAACCCCAAGTAGATTCCGAATCAAGAAATCTCCTGGCTCCAAAGTTTGCTTAAAGCCGTTCTGTGCCACTCCGATGAAAATATGATTCTGTTGCGCGAGTTGTCGATCGTCTTCGCTCAAGTTCTGCACTAAATCCTGTAATTGCTCTAACGGCGATCGCTTCACCGTACACCGATCCGACGGCAATCCCGATCCATCATCTTCTTGCATCGATAGCAAAATATTACGATCGCCTTCTGTGACCCAATACGGCTGACCAATCGGGCGGCATCCTTGAGCCACGATCGTATCTAGAACGATATTCCC
>JADEXW010000334.1 GCA_015206935.1 Pseudanabaenaceae cyanobacterium LEGE 13415
AGGGTATTCAGCGATCTGTAACGATCCGATTTGAGTTGTAAAATCTTGGGACTGCCCCCTGACCCCCAAGCTTGGGGGAACAAGAATCTTAGCCCCCAAGCTTGGGGGTTAGGGGGCACGATCAACCTTGCATTTCATGACTCATTTAGGACTGCTCTATTTCTCTTTAGTTTTTTTCAATTGTTCGCCTTTGTGAATGGCATCTTTTCCACTCTTTGAACTTTCGACTAAATACTCTGGATTTTCCTTAGATGCTTCAAAATGATGACCTTTAAAGTCAGTGGGTTCTGTGATGATCTCTTTAATATCGCCCTCAGTTTTACCACCAGAAGTCTTCCACTCTACGTGATCGCCTTTCTTCAATTTCTCAGTCATCTTCCTACTGCCAAAACTTCAATTTAAATTTTAGGCATCTCAATTCTGACCATCCTCTATCTGTGGTTGCCCTTCACAAACACTAAACCTTTCTTTTGATAGTAGGAATCTATGGTTTTCTTAACTTACGCTCCAAGTAAAATCGGGAACTAACAGCCATGAACTATGATCTCTTCGTGATTGGGGCGGGACCGGGTGGACTTTCTGCCGCCAAACGAGCCGCACATTATGGCGCAAAAGTTGCGATCGCGGAAGTTGCCCATCTGGGCGGAACCTGCACCAATCTCGGCTGCATTCCCAAAAAACTCATGGTCTACGCTGCCGATTTTGCTTTACTTGCCGATCGCGCTGAAGATTACGGTTGGACAAAGCCTGAGTTTGAATTTAACTGGCAACGCTTCAAACAGATTCGCGATCGCGAACTCGATCGGCTCCGCAAAGTTCAACAATCTGCACTCGAAAAACAAGGTGTAACAATCATTCGCGGTGCAGCAACGTTGATCGATCGACATACGATCGCGGTTAATGATCAAAAGTTCACCGCAGATAAGATCCTAATTGCAGTCGGTGGAAAGCCTTCTAAGCCAGAAATCTCAGGCATCGAACACACGATTAGTTCTGAAGAAATGTTCAGGCTTGAGCAGTTACCAAAACGACTCGCAATTATTGGTGGCGGATACATTGGGATTGAATTTGCAAGTGTGATGAGAGGGTTCGGTGTTGAAGTGACTCTAATGAATCATGGGGATGCGATCTTAGAAGGCTTCGACGAGATGATTAGCTCAACTGTGAAAGCGGGACTTGTCGATCGAGGAATTCAAATCTACTGCAACACCACCACAGATAAAATTGAGCGCGTGAACAATGAAATTAAGCTATCTCTAACTGGAGATCATTCTGATAGTCTCACTGTTGATACAGTTCTGTGTGCGATCGGTCGCGCTCCAAATCTAGAAAATCTTGGCTTAGAAACGGTTGGAGTGGAGTTTGATAAAAAAGCGATCGCGGTAGATGAATTCAGCCGCACAAACATTGATAATATCTACGCGATCGGAGATTGTACCAATCGAAAACAACTCACTCCGGTTGCTCGTGCAGAAGGAAAAGCGTTTGCAGAAACCGTGTTCAACAATCAGCCTACTCAAATCGATTCATTGATTCCGTCTGCGGTCTGTTCTCGTCCTGAAGCGGCAATGGCTGGACTGACTGAATCAGAAGCGCGGGAACAATATGGCGATCGCATTAAATGTTATCAAACTGAATTTACCCCTTTGTTTGAAACACTATCAAAACATCAACTTCAGAGCGTTGCAAAGTATGTGACGGTTGACGATCGAGTCATTGGACTGCATTTAGTGGGAGAAGATTCAACAGAGATCATTCAAGGATTTAGCTTGGCGATCAAGAAGGGAATTACGAAAACTGAGATTGATCGTGCGATCGCGATTCATCCTTCATCGGCTGAAGAATTGTTTTCTGTAAATTAATGCTGAATTCTTTGCTAAAGTCACTTTTGCTGGCTAATTTTAATGGTTATATAGAGCAAATTCATGCGTAGAGTTTTTTGCATAAGTATTGCAAAAGATCAAGTTTGAGCGGTTTGACAACAGGGCGAACGCACACGTATCTTAACACTAGCGAGATGAAGCTGAGTGTTGATTAATTCAACGAATTGGCTTGTACCGCTTAGAATTCAAGATTTCGTTAGAACCTATGAATCCTAACTTTCCGATGCCTGAACACTGTTTGCATAAGAAGGTTACTGCCTTAAACCCCACCTCTATTACACCAGTTTTCAAAGTCTATAATTGCATCATTTAACTTAAAGGGGTTAGGAACTTGCTTGCCGAACCCAATGGCATAGTAATAGTGAAAAGAAACACTTTGCTCAGTAAAATCGTCCCTGAGAGCCTTGTAAGTTTCCTTGAAGTTGAAAAATCGTCGAGTTGCCTCTAAAGGAAAGCCAGAGCCTGCCATCATTCCGAATGGACGATCAGTTCTGCCACGGTAATACTCATCTAGCATTGTACTCACTTTTGTACTGTTATTCTGCACCATGCTAGACCGATACTCTTGACCCGCAATCGTTGCGGAAAGCCAGTAGCCCAGCATGAATCCATCAATATCACCATGTAATTCTGCGGAGGTTGCCTCACTTCCTACACCGCCAAAAATACATTTCGTTTGACTACATAGGGTATTAGGTGCTGTTACCGTCTGTCCCAAATCACCTGTAATTGTTGTAGCGTAAAGTGGGTCTAGATCAAGTCTTGTCTTAGTAATGTTTGGGAATATCTTTTGTACTGGACCAATCTCGACAACTATGGGATGTGGATGATGAATTCCAGCTGAAATCCCAGTAATAACGTGCCCCATCGCAACATTTCGTCCTGTGGAGTCGTCGATACTGATACCTAACTCTTGGGTTCCAGAAGTAGCATGACCCATAGTAAGTTCAAGCTCGGCAATCTCCTGCTGAGTCAACTTACCTCTCGCCGTGATCCTAGTCCCCGGATTTGTTCCTAATAGCTGTCGCCAAACGGGAGTGTCATACCCAGCAGCTAAACGGAGATTAGTGATAAGTTGATCAGTCGTCCACTCTGGATAGGCTGCTTCTACTTTTTGCACTAAATAAATAAAGCGGGTGACAGATGGCATAAAGCACCTCTTTAGGAATTACAAATTGCTATATTGGAGCTACAGAGAAAAATCAATGTCCAAATTATTCCTCCAGTTCAGCAGAAATCCATGAAGCTACACAAAATCTTTCGGATTGGTCTAGTGCTTTCGTTAGCAACGGCATCGCTCACAAGCTGTCATCAGCCGTCAAACTCCTCACAAGCCGTTGAAGCATCGAAACCGGGAACACCGCAAACGACTCAACCCATTTTCCCCTTACAAGATAAGCCGCGCCCTACTTTTCAGTCAGATGAGCAACTCAAAACCAATTTTCAGCAACATAAAGCAGAATTGCTTACTTTGATGCGAAAATGTAAATCAGAGCAGGAATCACAAGTAGAAATAAAGTCGGAGATTACTCAACCATTCAGCAAGTGCGTTGTAGATAACGCTCAACTGAAGTCGATGAATCTGAAGGAAATTGCAGTGGAATTCCTTAGAACACAACCAATACCGAGTGACTTTCGGGGCAATAGAATCTCATTCTTGAGTGACTACTACAAAAACGACACCACACATACCTTCGTTGAGGAGAAAGGCTATCTTTACTCTCCGACTCCGTTGCAGCAGGATGTGCTTCAAACGGGTTCTCTAGACCAATTTGCAGGTCAAGACTTGTTTGTGAGAAAAGGAAGACAAGAAGTTTGGCGGTATGTCCAGATCGAGCCAAATTGGTATCTCTATTACCGACAATATTTCTACCCGTTCTTGGGTTAGCAGTGGCTTTATCCTAAGGTAACTGTGTCCATCTTCTTATACTTAACGAGAAGACTTGGATGACTGAGCGAGTACCTTGAGGAGATAGTTGTCGTCCCAGCCTGCTCTAAGTCGCCTCGCACGAACCCCTCCCTTCGCTGAAGTTTCTTGCGTGAGTAGATTGACTGCCAGATGCCGAATTACTGCTAAATTTTCACCGCTGTAACCCAAGGTCGAGCGCGCTTTATCTTCTCCAAACGCGACATCTAATATCCAATGCAGTTGGTTCTCAATGCCCCAATGTCCGCGCACGGACTGAGCGAATTGCTGGGCATTGAGTGGTAGACTAAGAAGATAGTAGCGTTGCTCACAGGTGACTTTATCTCCAACTTGGCGTTGAGATTCCACACAGCCAATCGCACTCAGCTTTTCCCAATTCTCGGCTCCAATCAGGTATTCAGTCTGTCCCATCACCCAGTAACGCCGAATCTCTTTGCGTCCATGCGCTTGTTCTTGAGTTTCATGGTAAGTATGATCAATGCCCGCAAATAAGTGCTGACGAGCATGGTCAAACAATTGCACGACATCCCCAAACAAATTGCCTTGATTGCCTTTGAGCGCCAGGACATAGTTGCCGTGTTGTTCCACGATCTGCTGTGCCATCGCAGTCTGGCAACCCATCGCATCAATGCTGACAATCGTGCCTTCAAAGTCTAGCACTCTGAGTAATGCTGGAATTGCAGTAATTTCATTCGATTTCTCGCTCACTTTATACTGTCCTAGCACGATTCGATTTTGCACTGCCCAAGCACTCACCATGTGAATTATGCCTTGCTTTCCACCGCGCTCGTAGCTACCTCGTAAGGTTTTGCCATCGATTGCAATCAGCTTGCCGCTACTGACCTCGAACACGGCTTGCACCCAGTTCAAGAAACACTGCTGTAATGCTTCGGGTCGCAGTCGAGCAAACACCCGCTCAAAGGTATCGTGTGAAGGAATCCCGTTCGGCAGGTCTAAAACTGTCTCTAGCCACTCCTGCTTGGCGATGCCATAGTTTCCGATCTCCACCCAACTCTCGGCTCCGCAGATCACCGCGCAAATGGTGATCATCACGATATCCATCAACAGATGCTCAATACTGTATTGGGCACGCGGGTCAGGAAGGTCAGCAAAATGGGTTTTAAGACGGTCAAATGCGGATTCAGGCATAGGATTCAAGACAGATTCACAACTTCTTAAATCCTATGGTTTCTATTTTGGTTCAACTCTCTTTGTTAAGATACGTGTGCGTTTGCCCTGGGTTTGACAAATTGATCGCGCTACGATCTGTTTGCGATCTTCTGAATTCTCTACGATGAAAATCAGCTTTAACTACCCGACTAGCAAAACTAGTGTTTCAATCATCACGCCAAAACGTACTGTATTAGTTCCGTTTTCCAGCTCAACTGCTCAGATTGTTGAAGTACGCGAACATCATGAAACCAACGTTACAAGCTCAGGAGGTGGCGGCTGGGTCTCAAATGGTAGTGGCTATATTGCTACCCCTAAAATTCAGTCTCAAACTGTGCGCGTTGAGCGAGTCTGGCTACAAACTCCAGGTACTCGCGAACGCTGTGAGACACTTCGGAATAGTTCGCTTAATCTGCGTGTAGGGCAATATCTCACCACAATTTACGGGGACGATCAAACTATTCTTTACCACTACAACCATAACAGCGAACGCTTAGAGTATTCAGACAAACAGGTAAAATCCTATCTGCGTCGGCGCGTTCCTGCTTATGATTTTATCAAGGATGTAATAACAATCACACCATCGTTGATTGTAACTGTTTTGCTTTATCTGTTCAGCTTGCAATTCTTTCCTCCCATTATCACGAGAATAGTGCTACTAGTTTTGGCTGTTCAAATCTTGCCGATCGTTCGTGATAGTTTTATCAAACTTCAAATTCGGAATCAACACATTAATGCAACAATGCTTGAGTTAAGAGAAGCAATATCTTTGATTCCAATTCCTCGATCACCGTCGAGTACTTGACACTGTGTTTCTCCGCTTTGAACTAGAAAGCTTTTTACCTAGCCATTGATACTACACTTGTAGCAAGGATGTAGCAAATTATGGACTATCGGCAAGTCTCGGATCAGTATTAGGAGGATGCAAATCCATTCGTATCCAGATGCGTCGAGAGGCTTGAATGAAAGCAGGCGATCGCGCTTCATCGTTAATGTCTAAACGTTGACAAGTTGCGCGACCTGTTGACGTGACTCCAAGAATTCTTAGTCCATCTGCTGTCCATATAAAATGATCCTGCCATCGCTGCTGGCGTGGATTAAAGAAAGCAACTTCCTCAAGTGTACTC
>JADEXW010000043.1 GCA_015206935.1 Pseudanabaenaceae cyanobacterium LEGE 13415
GAATTGAATCGCTAAACTCAACACCCGAAAGTTTGGGTTAAGACCTGCAAGGTGAATCAAAGAGTGCAGAAGCCGAAATCCGATATAGATTACAATCAAACTATCAACAATCGTTCCAGCCACATTCCGAAGACTAAGCAGAAAGACAACTCCCAGATACAAAGGTAAGTTCTCGACTAAGTTTGCTTGCACTCGATACAGCCGCCACAGCATGTTTTTATCATTCGGTGTGGCAAAGTCTGAGACTGCACCTCCCAGTGCCAGATGTCGGATTCTGAGCGCAATGAGCAGAACGACGATCGCAATTGTCCAAACAATAAAAATGACTAACCCCCAAAGTGGAACCGTCATCGCATTAATCCTCTTTAGCTTCTGACTGTAGCCTAAGAAGTCTGCGACTAAGAATGATAGAAAGAAATTGCTCACTTTTGGGACATTCTTGCGCTCATTCCTGCTGGATCTGCTTTGGAGTAACACCAAGAAGACGCTTGAAGCATCGAGTGAGATGACTTTGATCACAGAATCCAACTCGTAGTGCAATTTCCGCCAGACTCAGTTCTGAGTTTTGCAAGAGAACCTTTGCTTGCTCAATTCGGCATTGCAAGATGTATTGATGCGGTGTCACCTTTGTCGTTTGCTTGAATAGACGTAAGAAGTAATAAGGACTCAGTTGTGCGATCGCTGCTAATTCAGTTAATTTAATCTCTTGATCTAGATGTTCATGAACATACTCTGTAATCTGTTGCAGGTTTAATTGTGATAGTTTTTTTGCATTCTTCAGCGATTTCGGTTTTGTAGTGCAGTAATTTCGCAGCAAACGAATTGCTAACGCAGTTCTAAGACTATCGACAAATAGCTGTTCTCCTATTGCGCTATTCTCAACCTCTGCTCTCAATGCTGAAATAATCCCTTGAATAAGTGCATCTTGCTGAGTCATATACTGCGGAATTAATTCAATGCGATTTAACCAGTCCTGACCGATTTGTTGAAGCAGAGTAGGGTCGATCGCAACGATCGTGAACTGCGAAGTCATCCTCCAATTACAGCGCTGAACTATACCTGCGGGAATGATGGCAATATCTCCATCGTGACGCGCTTCCTGTTTCAGTTTGCCATCAAGCCAGCGCTCCCCAGATCGCATCTGGCTGTCTACAGAGCAAGAAATTGGCGGACAATAGGCAATCACATGCCAATTTGATTCGTGTTCCGGTGTATCAAACTGAGGCTGATGATGATGTTCAAAATGCAAATGCTCCCAGTCCACACTCTTTAGCATCGCAGGCTGTGGTAACAGAAAATCACAAGTCTGTTTACAACTAAAGTCGATCGATACGCTGGAATCTTCTAGTCGTTTCATCAGGGACTATGATCGTGGATGAGATTTTGTCAGCATAACGCAATCCAGTCTGCATTCCGATTTTAATTTCAACCCCTAGACACTCAGAGATCGGACAGTAGTAGCTTAAACTAGATGCGATTGTTTCACACATTGTATCGATCGTCATGAGGACATTTGTGGGCAAAACGCTTTCAAACGGCAAATACACCCTCGATCAAGAACTTGGACGGGGCGGATTTGGCGTAACTTATCGCGCAATCCATCATTGGCTCGATCAAGTGGTCGTCATCAAAACCGTGAACGATGCCCTGCTACAGGATCGCAATTTTTCCAACTTTCAGCGGCAATTTCAGGACGAGGCAAAACGGTTAGCAATGTGTGTTCATCCCGGTATTGTGCGGGTCAACGATTTTTTCGTGGAAGAGGGCTTGCCTTACATGGTGATGGATTACATTCCGGGTTCGACACTTGCGCAGGTTGTGGCTCAATCCCCGTTACCCGAAGCAACCGCGATCGCATCTATTCAACAAGTCGGAGCCGCCTTAACCGCTGTACATCAATTCGGCTTGCTGCACCGAGATGTGAAGCCCCAGAACCTGATTCTGCGCCAAGGAACCGATCAGGTAATTCTGATTGACTTTGGCACTGCACGAGAATTCTCTCCAGGGTTAACCCAGACGCATACGAGCATTCTTTCTGAGGGCTATGCCTCGATCGAGCAATATTTACCCCAAGCCAAACGCACCGCCGCGAGCGATGTGTATGGACTAGCAGCAACACTCTACACACTGGTCACAGGGCAAGTACCGATCGCATCCGTTTTACGCGATCGCGCTCCCTTACCCGAACCACGACATTTCCGCCCCGATCTGAGTCCGAGAACAAATCAGGCAATCTTACAAGGAATGGCACTGGAATCGCATCAACGACCCAGTACCGTTAAGGAATGGTTAGCCTTGCTACCAGAGCCAAAGGAGGGATCGACCCGTACGATCGCATCAATTCCAGCAACCCCTCCACCTCTGAGTCAATTGGCAACGCTTGCGGTGGGTTCACCCGATTCGTCCATTTCGCCTGTTCAGACAACACCGCCGATCGTCGATCGTCCAATTCGCCCGAAACCGTCTTGGCTCTGGAGTGGATTAGGTGCTGCTGGGATAGCATTTCTCACCCTTTGGGCAATCCGATTCTCCCAGCCCGACGCTGTACCCGCATCTCCACAACCCACTACATCTCCATCAAGTGTCCCATCGATTCTCCCAGAGCAGCGCTCTAGAGAGATCATTACACCGTCTCCGGTTGCACCCACCCGTTCCAAGCCGACCCCAACCGAAACCAGCAAACCGATCGTTCCTGAGTCATCCCCTTCACCAGAACCCACTCCCGATCCGCTGCCTCCAGATCCCACGCCCGAACCAGAACCCACCGTCAGTCCAACGCCTTCTCCGAGTCCGACCCCTTCGCCAACTCCAACTCCTGATCCCACACCGCCTGCTGTGGAACCCACTCCACCGACTCAGGAGATCAAAACAGAAGGGCATCGCAAGGATGAGAAACGAGAAGAAAAAAAGACAAATAGCTACTAATATGAAGCCTCATACTGCATTACTTCCTCCAGCTTTACTGCTCGATCGCTTACTCGAAAACTGGTTGCTCGAAGACATCGGACGCGGCGATCGCACCACACAAGCATTGATTTCGCCTGGAACTCGTCAAGCGGTTTGGATTGCGAAAGAAACAGGCGTGATTGCAGGATTACCGATCGCAGCTAGAGTGTTCTATTTACTCAATCAGTCCACAGAATTTAAGCCGCTGGTGGAAGATGGGAAAGCGGTTGAAAAGGGACAAACGATCGCACAAATTCAAGGTGCTTATGATGCGCTGTTAACAGGTGAAAGAGTGGCTCTAAATCTAGCCATGCGTCTCAGTGGCATTGCAACGATGACACGGCACTATGTGGAGAAAATTGAAGATTTGCCTGCTCAATTAGTCGATACGCGCAAGACCACGCCCGGATTGCGAGTGCTTGAGAAATATGCAACTCAAGTCGGTGGCGCAATGAATCACCGCATGGGACTCGATGATGCAGTGATGCTGAAAGATAATCACATTGTGGCAGCGGGGGGAATTGGAAATGCGATCGCACAAGTTCGCGCTCAAATTCCGTATCCGTTAACCGTTGAAGTTGAAACTGAAAACTTAGAAATGGTGCAGGAAGCACTTGAACATGGAGCCGATATCATCATGCTGGATAATATGCCGCTGGAAATGATGTGTCAGGCGGTGAAGATGATTCGATCGACAAACAATCGAATTAAGATCGAGGCTTCGGGGAATGTGACTTTGACGACTTTGAGAGCGATCGCAGAAACGGGAGTGGATTTTATTTCAAGTAGTGCGCCAATTACTCGATCGACCTGGTTAGATTTAAGTATGAAATTCAAGCTTTAAGGAGGCGACAAAATGCCAGAACAACTTGAAAACAGGGTAACGCTTCTAGAGGCTGAAGTGGCTCGTCTCAAAGAGAAAGTAGAAGGTGAGCCGTCTTCTAAGCCCTGGTGGGAAAGGATTGCAGGAACGTTTGCGGATAGTCCTGCTTATGAAGAGGCGATGCGATTAGGACGAGAGTATCGCGAATCCCTTCGTCCAGACTCAACTGAGCAAACTGAAGAATAAATGTATATTTTGGATACTGATCACCTTAGCGTCTCGGATCGTGGAGGCGTTGGCGCACAACGGCTATTTCAAAGATTAGCGAGCGTTGATCCGGATCGAGTGGTAACAACCATTATTAGCTATGAGGAACAGATGCGAGGCTGGTTAGCTTATGCAGCTAGAGCAGAAACGATCGGGCAGCAAGTAGAAGCTTACCAACAGCTAAAAAGTCAACTGATGAACTATTGTGTGATTCCGATTCTAGAGTTTGATACAAACGCAGGACAAGAGTTTCAACGCATTAGAAAGCTTTACCCACGACTCGGTGTAATGGATCTGAAGATTGCAGCGATCGCTTTAGTAAATCAAGCTGTGGTGTTGACTCGAAACCAACGTGATTTTGGGCAGATTGTGGGGTTATCGATCGAGGACTGGACGTAAGAATCATGCGACCAACTTGGTTGAATTTAAGTGTGAAAATCAAGCTTTAACGATTGATTTTGTCTAGTGGATTGTTTTGGATCAGATCCGCGATCGTTGGGCAGGAAAATCCATGAACTTGACAGCGACCAATTTCGGACATCCACGTAAACGCGATCGCTTCAGGTTTGCGTTTAATCTGATCCACAATCAATTCGAGTAGAGATTCGCCACAGTTCAAACGTGGGTAGGTTTTTAAAATTTGTGCCACAGTTCTTCTGGGTAAATCTTGCAGTCTGAATCCACCCACATCCCTGGCAGCCGTGAGATCGCATCAATCAATGTCTGAAATGTTAATGAGACTCACACCACGAGAACGTCAGATTGCAGAATTGGTAGCTCAAGGGTTAACCAATGCCGAAATTGGCGCTCAACTTTGGATTACTCAGAATACAGTGAAACAATCGCTCAAACGAATGTTTTCTAAGTTGAATGTTTCTGCTCGTGCGGAATTGGTCGCAAAACTTTTTCGCTGATTCAATCTGGAAAAGTTGAGGTATCGTTTGAAACACACGATCGCATTAAAGGATACCTGCAATGTCTCAAGAGGTTGTTGGTTGGCTGAGGGAAGTCAAAGACCTACAGCAGCAAGTGAAGGCGGCGAAAGCTGCGGAACAATCGGCACACGCCAGCACAGATAATTGGCGGAAGCGCTATGAAATTGAAGCTGAACAGCGACGGACAGAAACATTGGCGTTGCAAAAGACGATCGCTGAACTTCAAGCAGAAATCGATCGATTAAAGAATCCACCAACTGTTGAAATAGACAGTGAAATTGCTCAGTTTCAAACGGTGGCGGAATTACAAGCGAAATTAGCTGAAGTGTGGAGCGATCGTCGTCAACTGGCTGAAGATCTTAAAGCGGAACAACTCAGCCATGCTCAGACTCGGAAGAATCTCACGACGGCTTTGGGGGATACGGTCGATATGCTCTCGAAATTGAAGCAGACTTAGCCTAATTGCCGTCCTCTCCATGTCCAGCCCCAACCTGTGACGGTTTTAACAATCGAAGTCAGTACGATCGCACAAACCAGCAATCCGCCCACTCCGATCGCCCACCAATAATTTGTAGAAATTAGCGTATAGGGTTCGCTTCTGAGGCGGATGACATAGTGTTGGAAAAGTGCGATCGAGCTTAATCCAAGCGCTAATCCTGTTGCGATCGTAAAACCAGAAAACGCCAATTGTGAAAGTGCGATCGTCAATCCAACCAAGGGCATGGAAAAAATAATAAACGTCACAAAGATGCAGTAAAACGCGGCTTGATAATTCCGATTGGAGCCTTCAAACCAGTTCTTTGTCCAACCCTCCCAAAGTGCAGAAAACGATCGATACATCTGCACTTCAGCGAGTCCGCGACCTAATCCATACCAGAGGCGGAAATTTTGCTGTTTGATCCGGCGACTTAATTCAACATCTTCAACGACATAATCGTGAACAGCGGCATGACCTCCGATCGCATCATACGCACTGCGACGAAATAACATAAATGGGCCCGCTGCAAATGCCGTTTCTGACATCGGATCATTGACAGGAGCAAAATCAAATCCAACCGCTAACAACAAGACGACGATCGGCTGTACGAGCCACTCTGACCAATGCCGACAGAGAATCGCGGGAGCCAATGAAAGGAGATCAATCTTTTCTTGTTGAGCATGAGCGATCGTTTTTTCAATGCTCTGGGATTTCAGTCGCACATCGGCATCGATAAATAGCAAAAACTCGCTCTCAATCTGTTTTGCCGCCTGCGTACATGCCCAATTCTTTCCCACCCAAACTTCTCCAGCAGGACGTTCTCCAGCGGAGATTAAATGTAACCGGGAATCATGCCGTGAAGCTTGGAGCAGTTCAACAATTTCTCTGGTTTCATCGGTGGATTGATCATCGATCACCCAGACCTGAAGATGCTCGATCGTGGTACTGTCCAAAACTGATGTGACACAAGCTTCGATATTTGCCGCTTCGTTGTATGCCGGAATTACTACAGCAACTTGGGGAAACGGATTAGCGATCGCAGAATCTGCAACCACGGGAGCAGCTTGGAGGGCGCGATCGAGTTTTCCAGAAAAAATCGTGATTGCCACGATCGAAACAATCAAAATCAACGAAACAAAAATCATGCTGAACTCAGAACGCTTTTACCAGCGTATAAGATCCGTTGTATTTTTGTAGAGAGAAGACTACCACGATCGCAGTATGAAAAAGCTCCTCCTAACAGTTTACCGGGGCTGGCTCCTTGCTTTAGGTTTATCCCTATCGCTCTGGGCTACTCCCGCATTTGCTACCAGTTTGTACGAAGTTCCGCCTGTCTCTGATGCGCGAGTGGTGGATTTGGGTGAGATTATCAGCCGATTTAATGAAGGCAAACTGAACGACAGTTTGAATGAGTTGGCAACTCAAACGGGTCAAGAAGTTCACTTTGTCACAATCCGACGACTTGACTATGATGAAACGGTTCAAACCTTTGCAGATAAATTATTTGAGCAATGGTTCCCAACTGCCGAAGAACGAGCCAATCAAACGCTAGTTGTTCTGGATAGCATCACAAATAATTCCGCGATCGTCACGGGCGAAAAAGTGAAATCGCTGATGTCAGATGAAATCGCGAACAGTGTCGCTCAAGAAACAATGCAAGTTCCATTGCAAAAAGGCGATCGCTATAATCAGGCATTTTTGGATGTCAGCGATCGATTAGTTGCGGTCTTATCAGGGGAACCTGATCCGGGTGCGCCCGTCGTTGTCGATAACGTCAAAACGGAAGGAACCTTTGCTTCACGAGAAGAAACCGAAAAGAGCAATGCCATTCCTTGGGTGATTGGCTTATTGATTGCAGCAACGGTGATCCCGATGGCGACCTACTACTGGTATGTTCGCTAGAAAATCAAGGCTCTCAGCCTTTTAGGACAGTACTCGTAGCAAGAGACACATCTTAAGACAGAACAGAAGTTTCACCCGTGGCAGATGGGGTGCGACAGATGGATTCGTTAGGTTTGTATTACTCACAAGGATTTCGGTAATTCACGATGTGATGTTACCAATATTCGCTTAATACATCCCCTTTAGAAGCTATGTACGCACCCATTTGGACGGGAAAAGTTTACCCATTAGGCGCAGCCTGGGACGGAAAAGGAACTAACTTTTCGATCTTTTCTGAACACGCAACTGGAGTCGAGGTTTGTTTATTCGATCAGCAAGGTTCAGAATTACGATTACCGCTGTACGAAGGTGAGAATTTTCTTTGGCATGGTTATGTTCCTGGGATTGCACCAGGGCAGCGATATGGCTTTCGAGTGCATGGAGAATGGAATCCTCAGCAAGGACATCGATTTAATCCGAACAAGCTCTTGATTGACCCGTATGCAAAAGCGATCGAGGGGAATGTTCAACACGGTGAAGCAATTTTTAGTTATCGCTGGGATGATCCCGCCGCAGATTTAGGATTTTCTGATTTAGATAGCGCCTCCCTGATGCCAAAGTGCATTGTCGTGGATCAGGGATTTGATTGGGAAGGTGATCAGCTTTTACAAACTCCCTGGAATGAGACCGTCATCTATGAGATGCACGTGAAGGGATTTACTCAGAAGCACCCTGAAATTCCGGAACCGTTGCGTGGAACATATGCGGGAGTTGCACATCCAGCCGCGATCGCACATTTGCAATCGTTAGGAATTACAGCGGTTGAATTAATGCCCGTTCATCACTTCCTAGCACATCCTGGACATCTGGATGGCAAGGGTTTAACGAACTATTGGGGCTACGATTCGCTCAATTACTTCTCACCCTACGCAGGCTATAGTTCTGATCAGACTCCGGGCGCTCAAGTGCGCGAATTCAAAGAGATGGTGAAAGCGCTGCACAAAGCTGGAATCGAAGTGATTCTGGATGTGGTTTATAATCACACTGGAGAAGGCAATCACGCAGGCCCAATGCTTTCTCTGCGCGGCATTGATAACAAAACGTACTATCGCTTAGTCGAAGGCAATGAGCGGTATTACATGGATTTTACTGGATGCGGTAACTCGCTAAATGTGCAAAGTCCTCAAGTGTTGAAGCTGATCATGGATAGCTTGCGCTACTGGGTGACAGAAATGCACGTGGATGGCTTCCGCTTTGATCTCGCTTCTGCACTGGCACGAGAACTATACGCGGTTGATAACTTGGCTTCGTTCTTTGACATCATTCACCAAGATCCGATTCTGGCAGGGGTAAAACTGATTGCAGAACCTTGGGACATTGGAGATGGTGGCTATCAAGTTGGAAACTTCCCGGTGCTATGGTCAGAATGGAATGGTCGCTATCGAGATGAAATGCGCGACTTCTGGCGGGGACAAGATGGCAAACTGGGTGAGTTTGGTTATCGCTTCACAGGAAGTCCCGATCTCTATCAGTTGAATGGTAGAAGACCTCACGCAAGTATTAATTTCCTTACCGCACATGATGGTTTCACGCTGCGAGATTTAGTGAGCTACAACGAGAAACACAATCTTGCGAACGGTGAAGATAACCGGGATGGAGAAAGTCATAATCGATCGTGGAACTGTGGTATCGAAGGTGAAACGGATGATGCTGAAGTGCTACGACTCAGAGAACGACAACAGCGCAATATGCTTTCTACGCTGATGTTGTCTCAAGGAATTCCGATGATTGTGATGGGCGATGAAATGGGTCGCACTCAGAACGGGAATAACAATGCCTACTGTCAGGACAATGAGCTTTCTTGGTTGGATTGGGATTTGTGCGATCGCAATCAAGATTTGCTCAATTTCACCCGCGAACTGATTCATTTCCGCCACGAGCATCCCGTATTCCGCCGCCAGCGCTGGTTCCAAGGACAAGCGATTCATGGATCAAGTGTGAGTGATATTGCTTGGTTCAACTTAGATGGCAATGATATGACTTGTGAGCAGTGGTGTAATGGATACGCGAAGGCAATTACAGTGTTCTTGAATGGGAATGAATTACCCGATCGAGGTCCAAAAGGGGGACGCATTCGAGACAATAGTTTCCTTTTACTGTTCAATGCTCACTGGGAAATGCTCGAATTTGTGCTACCTGCTCGATTACGTCAGCGCAAATGGACAGCGATTATCAATACGAAAGAGCCGCGCTTTATCACTGAGAAAATTACGTTTTCGGGAACGAAGACTGTTCCGGTGATGGGTCGATCGCTGGTCGTATTGCAATCGGGAATTTAATTATATGGAGGCTTCGATCATTAGGAAGCCCCTTTACGGCAGCGTTAAAATTTCGTGTCCATCTTCAGTAACCGCGATCGTATGTTCAAACTGTGCAGAAAGTTTCTTATCTTTTGTAATCACAGTCCAGCGATCGCTTAAAAACTTCAGGTCATACGTGCCTTCATTTAACATTGGCTCGATCGTAAACACCATTCCCGAACGCAATTTCACGCCCGTTCCCCGTTTACCAAAGTGCGGAATTTGCGGCTCAGTATGAAAGACTCGTCCCACTCCATGCCCGACCATATCCCGCACCACAGAAAATCCATTCGCTTCGGCGTATTCCTGAATCGCTGCGCCAATGTCACCCACTCTTGCACCCGGTTTTACCTCAGCAATTCCGCGCATCATCGCTTCCTTGGTGACTTCAACTAACTTACGAGCGGTTTCAGGCGGATCACCGACAAGAAACATTCGAGAAGTATCTCCGTGATAACCATCGAGAATCGGAGTTACATCAATATTGAGAATGTCACCGTCTTTAAGAACTTGTTTGGGGCTGGGAATGCCGTGGCAAACAACTTCGTTAAGACTGGTGCAAATCGAACCGGGATAGGGTGGATGATTCGGAGGGGCATAACCTAATGTGGCGCTAATGGCTCCGTGGGCTTTCATCCAGCGATCGGCTTCGTCGTTTAATTCTTGTGTGCTAACTCCAGGTTTGATCAAAGATTCAAGATGATTCAATAGCTGTGCTGCGAGTTTGCCAACGATTCGCATTTTGTCAAGTTCTCGTGCAGACAGGAGAACGATTCCGCGATGTGGATTGGCAGGTTTTGAATTGGATAACAAATTTTGTAAGTTCATCACAGTTTCTTGCTGGCACAGCATAGCCTAGCATAACACACGCTATGCTAGGCTATGACAAACCTCATCGATCGAACTTCACCTATGGGCGGTAAAACAGATTTAGAGCGCGTCGTAGCTTATGTGCCTCCGGAATGGAAAAAAGAACTTGAAGCCTGGGCGGAAGCAGATGAACGATCGATTTCGTGGCTAGTGGCAAAGTTGATTGAGAAAGCCTTACAAGAGCGCCAAAAGCAATCAAATTCTAAACCTTCAAAGTCGCTGCCCCAAAAGTTGCATTAAACCGCCGACACCAAATTGCAGCCGATTTATAGTCACTCAAATTCACATCAGCAGGAATTTCGTAAGCCTGTTCACCGTTAAATTGTTTGAGCGGTGCAAGAATCACATAGCTGCCTTGCTGAAGGGCATAAGCTGGAGGTTTGGTTTCTCCGATCACATTGGCAGAACGATGGAGAACGACAACGAGATCGGGTCCAGAAGTTGAGGTTTCAAATTGTCGATCGAGCTGTAAAAACCGTTTGCCATTCTGCTTGATAATCTGAACGCCGCCTTTCGTGGGATGTTCACCATTGACGAAGCTTCCGGTCGCAATGATATCTGAACTGTTAGCAGCGACGATCGGGCTTGCAGTTGTCGAATTGGACTGAGTAGAAGGAGTGCTAGAACATCCAAACATTAAAAGTGCTAATAAACTAGCAATAGCATAAAGTTGTAATCTCATGATTAATGCTCCTTTGTTCGATCGAACAGTAGATGCTTCTGTTTGATGGGAACGAATACCGGAAATAGCTCGATTCGATTTTCAGGCAGAATGATTAGAACGAGATTACACAAAACTGCAAAGCTCAACTGAAAGTATGAATCTCAAGAGATGATCTATGATGAACTGAGACATTTTAGATTTGTCCTATGGTTTCCTCAGTTCCTCAGCCGCAAAACTTAACGCTTCATCTTGTCATTGAGAAGACTGAACAGGGGCGAGCAAGAGCAAGGGTTTTAGAATTGCCGAATTGCATTGTAGAAGCGCCGACTGATGAACAAGCGATCGAGCAATTGCAAGCGATCGTGGCGGGTCAGTTTGCAGATGTGAAAGTGATGCCGATTGAAGTGACGGTTAGCCCAAAGACAGAACGAGACAATCCTTGGACTGAGTTTATTGGAATGTACGAAGGAGATGCTGAATTTGCAGCGATCGCACGAGCGTTGCAGTTAGAGCGCGGATTTGATGAACTGGGGCTGATAGAATGACGCTCTGGATGTTGGATGTCAATTTGATTAGTATTTGCAATTCTTTAGAAGTTCCAAGACTTGTAATTAAGGATTGGACAGAATAAACAATGAAGTGGAAGACTAATTTCGCGATCGCAATTTTCAGCGCGTTGTGTATGGGGCTTGCCACTGCACCGATTAGTTTTTGGTGGCTGGCTTGGTTTGCTTTAGCTCCATTGTGGGTGATTACCGTTAAGACTCGATCTCCGAAAACTGCGATCTTTTGGGGCATTGTTTATCACGGATTTGCACTGCACTGGATTACAGGGCTGCATCCGTTGATGTGGTTGGGAGTGTCTTGGATTGCGAGTGTGTCGATCGTGGCATTTGCTTGGAGTTTCATCACGCTCTATGGAGCTTTTTGTACCTGGATTTGGGCGTGGGCATTGGCGAAAATTCCGAACAATGCGATCATGCGGGTGATTGCTGGAACTGCTTTTTGGTCTGGGTTGGAACTGGTGCGGCAATGGGGCGCTTTGGATTGGACATCGCTTGCTTATACGCAGAGTCCAAGTAACTTGGTCATTCTGCATTTGGGACGAATTTCAGGAGCATTAACTGTCACTGCTGCGATCGTGGCTGTGAATGGATTGATTGCAGAAGCTTGGATGGCTCGAAGTCAGAAATGGATGGGAAGCGCGATCGCAACTTTTATCATTCTGCATTTAATCGGATTTGGATTGTACCAATCTGCGATTGCTCAAACTCCTGAAGCTCGATTAACCGCAGGTATTATTCAAGGGAATGTTCCAACCCGGCAAAAACTATTCTCAGAAGGATTAAGACAGGCATTCAACGGATATTCTTCGGGATATCGATCGCTAGCCAATCAAGGAGTGGATTTTGTTGTCACTCCGGAGGGTGCATTACCTATTTTGTGGCAGGGCGAGAATTTACGAAATTTGGTCACTCAGGCAATACAAGAGAAGCGAGTCTTGGCATTAATTGGAACTTTCGTACCGGAAGGAACGCGATACACTCAGAGTCTGATTGCTGTTGCACCGGATGGGAGTACGATCGCACGTTACAACAAAATCAAATTAGTTCCATTAGGTGAATATTTGCCATTTGAAAAAGTGTTGGGTGGTTTGATCGGGCGCTTATCTCCGATCGAGAGTTTCATGGTTCCAGGTAATTTTGATCAAACGTTTGAAACGCCGCTTGGAAGAATTGCGATCGGGATTTGTTTTGATTCTGCATTCTCAGAAGTGTTTCGTAGACAAGTTGCGAATAATGCACAGTTTTTAATCACTGCCTCGAATTTAGATCCTTACAGTACGGTTTTGATGGCGCAACATGAGGCGCACGATATTATTCGATCGATTGAAACCGATCGCTGGGCAGTTCGAGTCACGAATACTGGATATTCAGGAATTGTTGATCCGCATGGACGAGTAAAATGGCGATCGACAAATAATCAATATCAGATTCATGCTGATACAATCTATCGCCAACAATCGCAAACGTTGTATGTGAAATGGGGCGATTGGCTCACACCTACATTATTAGGAATGACTGCCGTTTTGCTGTTCTTCGTAAGTCGCAACCAGCGGTAAATCTTGAGGATGTGTAGTCGGAGTTAGTTCGATCAAATCCTCAACATTCTTTAACATCGTTTCGCAAATTGCATCAAGGGGTAAATCATTCGGATCGCGTCCAAATGGATTCTCGATTTCAATCCCGATCGCTTCAATTCCAAACAGCGTAAAGCTAATTAATATAACCACTGGAGCAGTCCACCAGACAAGATTACCCACCATTTGAAACGGGAGAGATAGGCAATATAAAAGTAGCAATTGTTTGAGATGAATTGCATATGCGATCGGCATAGGAGTTTTCAAAATTCTTTCACATGCACCGAGACAATCGACTAAACCATTTAATAGGTTTTGCATCTCAGTGAGTTGGTGAACTCTAATGCGATCGCGTTGATATTGATACTGCAAATAATCTCCGATCCAAAATGCAACTCTGAGTGGCGGATTTTGAGCTTCCTTTAATCGAACGAAATGCTCTGGAAGAATTAACTTTTCAATTTCAGATCCTAATGTCTCTTGTCGCAAATGAGTTTTCATTGCCACCGAAAACGCCACTAATAAATGCAAAGCTTCAATTTTATCGGCTCGATCGTGTTCCGTTCTCTCTGAAACAGCGACCCAAATTTGTCTTGCCAAATTACGAGTATCGTTAACCAATTTTCCCCAAGCTTTTCTGCCTTCCCAAAAGCGATCGTATGCCGTATTCGTCCGAAACACGAGCAGCAAACCCAAAACAATATTGGGAATCAAACTTGCTAATGCAGGCATCGAAACTGGAAACCCTTCAACAAAGAAGACCGTAATCAGCAAACCAAACACACCACAAAACAGCGATCGCGCCAAAACCTTCGGCACAACCGAGCCTCTAATTTGCAGTGCAACTTGGAGCCAGCGTTGTTTCTTCTCAAAACTCATGAAGTACGATCGTCTCGCAACCGCTTCATGATATTGCACCCATAGACAAATGTTAAGAAACTTTATAGATACTCGTTCAACAGGTAAAAGTTCTTCTAGATCAAATGATCTTAAGCGCGATTGACTCTCATACGATGATTAAAGTACTCTATCCCAGTATTCGCAAAGCCTAAACAATGCAACAGTTGTCGTTCTCCCTGAATTTGATGGACGCTGAGTTAGAAAGTTCAACTTGGTTCCAAAATGTTTTATCCATGCTTCAGGTAGAGCAACAGGCGGGCTGGACGGATTGGTTCGGCAAATCTTTGTACACAGCAATAAAACAAATTAGTTATCCACCGATTCGTACACTTAGCCTCTTTTCAGGCGGAGGAGGATTAGATATCGCCTTTCACGATGCAGGCTTTGAAATCGTAAAGATGGTCGAAGTTGAAGCTAAATACGTTCAAACCTTGCAGAGAAACTCCAGTGCTGGAAAATGGCTTGAGGGATCTCAGCCTGCTTGTATCGATATTAAAGAATTCTTTCCAGAGCCAGACTTAAACATTGATTTCATCATCGGTGGTCCACCCTGTCAAACATTTTCCGCCGCTGGGCGTAGAGCGGCTGGCGTTTCTGGAACAACCGATGCTAGGGGAACCTTGTTTCATGAATACGTGCGTATTCTTAAAGCGTTAAAACCAAAAGGGTTTCTCTTTGAAAATGTATACGGAATTATTGGTGCGAATGATGGAAAAGCTTGGCAAGAGATTCAAAAAGCATTTGCAGAAGTTGGTTATCAAATCTATTTCCGGATTTTAGATGCCGCTGACTATGGTGTTCCGCAACATCGTGAACGCCTATTCATTGTGGGTTTGCAAGAAGGACAATATCGATTCCCTTATCCCACTCACGGTCCCGATTCTCTAGATCAAAGCCCATATTACATAGCAGCAGTAGCACTAGAAGGCGCTGATTGTTCAGATATGGAACCAGGGTTGGGTGGGCGATTTGGACATTTGTTAGAAGACATTCCGCCCGGATTAAACTACAGTTTCTATACCAAAGAGATGGGCTATCCACACCCTATTTTTAGTTGGCGATCGAAGTTTTCGGACTTTCTCTACAAAGCTGATCCTGAAACTCCCGTTCGCACGCTCAAAGCACAAGGTGGACAATATACAGGTCCCTTCAGTTGGGAAAATCGCCGCTTCTCGATCGCAGAATTAAAACGCTTACAAACCATCCCAGATGAATATGAAATGGTTGGGAATCGACAAGTTTGTATTGAGCAGATCGGAAATTCTGTGCCACCACAATTGGGACGAATTTTAGCATTGAGTATCTTACATCAAGTGATGAAAGTTCAATTGCCATTTCAAATGCGCTACCTCAATAAGAACCAGCAGCTCAGATTTAGGCAGCGTAAACGACAACTCACCGAAATTTATGCTCAAAAAGCGAGAACTGCGATTGAACATTTACAGCAGGTAGGAAAAATCATACCGTCCCCCTCGTTTGAAAATTCATCTGAGGAAAAAGCAATCAAATATTTAGGAAATGACTTCGCTTGGACATCACAGCCAATTCCAAATGCCGAAAAGTTTTATTTAGATTATCAATTAAATAGCTCTTGTTGGATTATTTCAACAAGTAGACTTCAAAATCAAAAAAACAATGAATTCGTAATAGAAATAAATCCGTCATTCAATCAATCTGAATGGGTTTTGGGTACGGAGTCAGTTCATCTTTGTGGTAAAGATTTAGATATAAGAATATTAACTGCGCTTTGGAAAGGTTTTGAAGAGAAGCTGATTGAAGTAACAGGCAAAGCTGACT
>JADEXW010001058.1 GCA_015206935.1 Pseudanabaenaceae cyanobacterium LEGE 13415
CAAGTTTGGGTGACTTTGAATCACGAGAACTATAGCAGTAGAAGTTTAGATTCGGACAGGCTCGGAGTTGCTCCCAAACCCCCAAGTCTGCTTGCTCAAGACTCTTGCTCCCCCAAACTTGGGGGCTGGGAGGCTTTTCAAAAGTGTCCTAACTGAAATAGGTACGGCTATAACCCTCTTTAGAGATGAACAGCCATTCCATCAAAATAATCTCATCGCTTCAAGGTTCCCCAGAATGGGGGATTTAGGGGGCGAAACCCATCCCAACGCAGCTCACGCCTTCGGCACAACCTTCAAAATAATCGGTGCATCCGGAACATCCATCGTCACCCGACTCGGTGCATTAAACGTCGCTGTCGCAGAAGACGATCGATTGGGTAAAAACGTCGCTGCTTGCTGTGTCGGGGTCAACAAATTCACCGTCACCCGCTGAGTCTTCGTCGCATCCGTACTTTCAGAATTCAGCCACATCACAAGATAAAACTCACCATTGCTCTTTTGCAGCAACAGATGACGCAAATCTTTGACATCGCCGCTGAAATAGTAGGAAAGTGATCCGTTCGCAGTACTTCCAGGCTTATCATTCAACACCTGAATCATATTCCGCAACGCATAAAACGCAGGTTTCGGAGTTCCATCTGCTCGAATGATACCGAAGTTATTCTCCGCATCTGGCAATGGACGCTGATCCAGAAACTCATAGAGAAACGTCCGCTTAATTCCCCGATTGTAGAACTCTAGAAAAGTCCGGGGAATATACTTCGCTGAAACTTGTTCGGTCACCGCTTTGTGAGTCGTTTCTCGATCGTTAATTCCATTGTGATATCCGGTTTCGGTCACAATGATCGTTTTGTTGTCCGAATATTTCCGCGTCAATGGCAACCAACGTCGATCGAAGTCAAACGCCGGAACCCGACCCCCAGAATAGCTGTGCATATTCGCGTAATCGCTAAATTCACCCAGCGAACCAATCTTCTCAGCATGTTCCGGTTGTGCCATCGACGGAATCAATA
>JADEXW010001059.1 GCA_015206935.1 Pseudanabaenaceae cyanobacterium LEGE 13415
GCTGATTACCTCTCTGTCACCCGGGACCGGGGAGACGAGCTCCAAGCACAGCGTGCGCGGCGGCGATGTAGCCAGCCTGCTGACGCGGTTTGGCGCCACGGCCCCGGATCACCCGCGGCTTCTGCCCGCATCCAGCCGGTCTTGCGCCGCTCCGGCCCGAGCAGACCGTCGAGGAAAGCGTCCGCTGAGGTAGGGACACTGGGAGGAGCAAACAGCGCCTTAAGGTGAGCTTTGACCTCACGCAACTCCACACACCAGAGTTCGAGCATCTGCTTGACGGGCACACCCATCGTGGCAGCCTCCTGGGTCAGCTCAGGAGATTATGAGCCCTTGAGCGGAAGGTGCAACTGTAGTGCTAGAGCATGGGACCCACAATTGGCATTCACTTTTGGGATCTGAGCCGGTGCCCCATTTTTTGAAGAGCGCATCGAGCGCGGAAAACCGCATCCACTTTTCACTACGCGGCCCTCTGAGTCCGTACGATGCGCTAGTTTCGGTCTTCCCTGTAATAGATGTCTCGGCCGATTGGCTCACAAATGTGTTGATCAGGGACAGGGATCATCGCTCGTAAAAAACTGTGGGGATAAGGGAAGAAATTGAAGTGCGGATTGAAAGTATAGAGGCTTTCTCTCTCCATAGGAACGACAATAATCAGTCGTTTCGACGTAATGCGCCGAAGTTCTGCTACTGCAGACCGATAATCAAGGATATGCTCGATAACATGTGTGCAAATTACAGTATCGAATTCCTTGTCTTTAAAGGGCAGTTTTTCTACCTTCCCCTCAAAAAATTCAATGCCGGCCTTTTCCGGTAACTGCGGAACGACGATTTCCGCTCCTGCAAGACGCTCGGGCTTGATAAGAGCATTGTCGCAGAGGTAGCGCAGGAGATAGCCTGTTCCACAGCCAACGTCGCAGACTGAATGCCCTACAAGATCCTGAACAATCCGTCGTAGGCAGGCTTCTGAATTGTCTGTACCGCTGTGAACATGAGGGGAATCTCTATAAAAAGC
>JADEXW010001060.1 GCA_015206935.1 Pseudanabaenaceae cyanobacterium LEGE 13415
GTTAGGATACTGAGAGAAAATGAAAAACAGCGATCACGATATCATAGCCTTTTCTGCTCCTGCGAAGATGTTAGGCTATTCGGGCGAGCGCTTTACCGACGCAATGACCGGTGCAATTGATCACGAACACCGTCACAGGTACCTATTCGCTCTTCAGTTCTGCCAAGGTAAGCGGGTGCTTGATATCGCGAGTGGCGAAGGCTACGGCTCTGCCTTGTTAGCAACGGTCGCTAAGGAGGTCACGGGAGTTGACATTGATGATGAGACGATTTCCCATTCTCGGATTGCCTATTCTGCACCAAATTTGAAGTTCGAAGTCGGTGATGCAATGAGCATCCCGTTGCCAGATGAATCAGTAGACATTGTTGTTAGTTTTGAAACTATTGAGCACTTCGAAGGTCACGAGAAGTTCTTATCAGAAGTGCGCCGTGTCCTAGCTCCAGGAGGGATGGTTATCATATCCAGCCCGATAAAGGAGGCCTATGCAGCAAACCTTGAGTGGAAGAACCCGTTCCACCTTAAGGAACTCACCAAGAATGAGTTTACTGCTTTAATGGGTCAACATTTTTCAAATGTTGCTTACTATGAACAAATGGCACTGATGGGGTCTATGATTCTTCCTGCCTCAGAAGCAAATAATGCATCTTTTACTTCTTTTGGTCGGATCGATAAGCATCGTTTTTCTCGTCACACTGGAGGGATGAACCAAGCCCTGTATGCTATGATCGTGGCGTCTGACATACCATTGCCATCGATATCACCATGGGGCATTTTAGAGGATAATAGATATGTTGAGCAGCTTGCCAATATCATTAGATACAATGAGTCGCTAATTGCCACCGTGCAGGCTGAACGCGAACAACTCAAAGAGCGAAATGGCTATTTGGTTGATGCTGTAAACAGAGCCGAATTGCGCGCGGAGGCGGATGCGCGCGCGCTTGCGGGCCAGCTCGCGAAATTGAAAAAACAAGTAACAGGTTTGAACAAGAGGGCCAGGGCCCTCAAGAAGGC
>JADEXW010000335.1 GCA_015206935.1 Pseudanabaenaceae cyanobacterium LEGE 13415
GTTTAGGTGAGATTGTGACGCGGATTGTGATCCAGATTGTGATCCGGGTTGAGATCAGAAAAGTCATAAAAATTCAGTACTAGCGCCTTAACTGCCCCCTATGATTCTGAACGTCAACGCACTTCAGCAATTCGGAGGTCGTTCATGTACGCCAAAAATTCTCGACGAAAGGCAAAAGCGGGGTCAGTTCAAGTGAGCGATCGCCGTGGTTATTTGCGAATCATTTTTACGCATGGTGGGAAACGCCATTTCATGGCGACAGGCTTGCCGAATACCCCACTCAATCGCAAACTAGCCCAAGAGACAGCGTTTCAAATTCAGCGCGATATCGAGTACGGCGAGTTTGACCCCACTTATCAGAAGTACAAACCGCAGTCAGCGCTCACAACCGTTGATGATGCTATACCTCTACCCACGGCAATGCCAACCTTACCCGATCTGTGGTCACAGTATTTGGAGGTCAGAAAACCGGGTAAATCCCCCTCGACCGTCAGAATGTATGGTTGGGTTGCCAATCACTTAGAACGGTGTCCTCATAAATCGCCCAACGATGCCCAAGCGGTGTTTGATTGGTTATCGGGTCATGTCCCGGCTGAATCGACTCAGCGTGTTCTCACTCAACTTTCGGCTTGCTGTAAGTGGGCAAGAAAATCAGGGTTTTTGGACTCGAATCCCTTTGATGGCATGGCAGCAGAAATCATCGTCAAAAAGACGGGGACTGAAGAAGAGGAAATCAATCCATTCACGCAAGAAGAGCGCGATCGCATCATTGCTGCTTTCAAAGAGAATCGTTACTACAAATACTACGTACCGCTCGTCGAGTTCCTCTTCTACACAGGCTGTAGACCTTCCGAAGCTGTCGCCTTGCAATGGAAGCATATCGGAACTGCCAACGTGACCTTTGAACGTGCCTTGGTTTATGGTGGTCGGGCTGGGTTAGTGCTGAAAAAGGGACTGAAAACGCAGGAGCGCCGAAAATTCCCAGTCAATGCTCAGCTTGCAGCAATTCTAAAGGCGATTCGACCATTCAAATGTGATCCAGAGGCTTTGGTCTTTCCGAGCCGACAAGGGAAGTTGATTGATTGGCACAACTTTACCAATCGAGCTTGGATGACGGTACTAAAGTCATTACCGGATATCGAATACCGCAATCCCTATCAAACCAAGCACACCTTTTGTAGTCTCTGCCGTGCAGCAGACATTCCCAGCATCCAGATTGCGAAATGGGTTGGAACTTCACCCGAAATGATCGATCGTGTTTACGCTAAACCAACCGATCATATTCAAGTTCCAGATCTCTAGGTCGAAAGCTAATTCCGCAGGGTGCATCTGCTAATTCTCTACCACTTGCCAATTCTCAATTTCTGCTACAGCAATGGCGGCTTGCTTGCTGCTCACGAGTGGAATATGAGTAGTGAAGTATTCTTCCAATCCCAGTGATTCATCAAGGTCATTTGGCGATTCAAAATCATGGACTTTGATCTGCCAGTCTCGATCCCAAAAGATGCGATCTGCCAGTTCATCAATCACAGTGCGCCACAAGTCAAGATCGTCTGAGCGATCGTTAAAATTGTCTAGCTCCTCGTTGGGTCCAAACTCCTCAATGCCTGCTTGCCATGCTGGAAGAAGATATTCCTCAAATGCTTTCCAAATCAAGCGACGATAGTAATATTTGATTGCTTCATCTTCCTGATCAGACCACACTTCCTTGCTCATCATGATTTCGTCTCCAACCCGCAGCTTTAGGAAAGCAAATGGGTAATAAGCAGCAGCCTCGGTAACATTTGTGAGGGGTGGAGCTTCAATCTCTGGGTTAAGCAAGGCTGTCAGACAGGTATGAAGTAACACAATTTTCTGAGTAGTGCGAGCGTTGTCAAAGACGCGATCGCCCGTTTTAATTTCTACCTCATCGAAATTCAGGCTTTCTTGAAGGTATTCAACTGAATGCTGTACCGCAGTTAAATAAACTTCCGCTTCGATGCCTTGCAGGACACGCTCTCCCAAGTTGGTACGCCACACCATAAAACCTACTGCCTCAGTCTTTTGTTCCAAGATCTTCACGCATAAAGGTATTGCACCCTGAATGAATTCAGATTTTTTTAGGTTGAAAGCTAATGAACTTGGATCACAGAACAAGGCTCTCAGCATTACTGAGGGTAGGATTGGAGCGCTGCTTCAAGTTGCTTGATTCCTTGTTGTCGTTTCCGTTTCCCTGCTGGTGTCGAATCCAACGCACTGGTCTGAGTTTGAAAATCAGGCGATACCGCTTGATGAAACGGCACTGACAAATAAGCTAGACCAGAGGGAATTGCTGACCACTCCATCTCCCCATCTTCTGTCAACCTGCCAATCTCGTACTGGGAAACCAATAAGTTGTGATCTTCAAGATGGGTTAATTGAGCCAATGCTGCACTGTCATCCAGTTCTAGATAAGCTGCAATTCTCTCAAACGGAAGTGCGATCGCATCTTCATCGATTTCCTCTCCACAGTCGATGTATCGCAACACGTCCAATTCTTGAGATTGGATAAACCGCAATACGATCTGGGTCATCACGTCTGATTGAACTTCCCGTTGAATACGACTTCCAGTGCGATATCTGGGTGGCGGGACAAGATTTTCCGCTTCCAATCGGCTCAACCACGGCTCTGGAATTGGCTGTCCTTCATCCACCCAGCGCAGGGTTGTCTCTGGCATGTCCAAACGCACAATTCCTACTCGTGGGCGATCGCTCAGGTTATCTTGCTCGCGACAGAGTACCAAGGCATGAGTTTCGTCGCGGATCAAAATTTCGGCTGCGATCGTCATCCAAGGTTCCGTCGCGACCTCATCAGAAGGCTCAGGGTTGCTAACGGCAAACAGGAAAGACTGCACCGATTCAGGGTGCATCAAACAATCCATCACGGAAGGATAGTCGCCATCGCAAGCCAGTCCCCAGTAATTTGAGGGACACGGGAAAATCAGAGGTGAGTTCGAGTCATTTGGCATAGTTTGACGATTGTGAATCTGCAATCACAACTCCATAATATTGCCTTTGGCTTGACCTTGTAGCCACTTGGTTAGTCAGGAACTGCAATTCATAGACTATCAGTTTCGCCATACGATAGCTCGATTGAGATCGCGTGAGTTGTGCAGGTTTGAGGAGAAGACATTACTCAAACCACTTGCCCTCAGTAATGCAGGTATCAAATTTTATATTTTTGATCTTGGCAACCTGAAATTAGAACGGTTAGTCTAGGGTCGTCTGTTTCGAGGTTGCCCCCCTGATTCCGATTGATTTCACCGTGCTGATTCAAGCTATCACTGGTATCGTCAATCCCACAGCGATGCTGCGGAACAAATTAGAGCGAAACGAAACCGTAATTCGGCTGCTGAAGCAGTTCAATCTCAGTCCGGATAGCCCTCCTGCGGATTTCAGTGGGGTCTATGCCTACACGCTGATTGAGTATGGGGTTGGGAAACCCAAAGCCGTATTGGAACTGTTTCGTCAGCCCGAAATTCGTCAAGCTTTGCAAGCTGCTTGGGGACAAGATAATTTCTCGATTCTGCTGCAAGTAGGAGAGGGTTTCCTCGAAGGGGCTGCATTGGGTCATGAACTACGGGCATTAGGGATTGATGCACGGCAAGAGTTCTATCAGTTTGCTACGGTGTTTATTGCGATCGCGAAACGCACCCGCACCCCAGCAGATATTCTGACATCACAACAACTTAACTCACTTCATCGTCAGATTGCCCAAGTGCAGGATCGCTTAGAACGATTGCCGACGATCAAAGGCATCCGCACCGAGATGGCAAGGCTTACAGCGCAATCTTCTCTCGCCTTACCAGAAGGCTTGGTATCTGAGCAATGTCGTGCGTTTGCTCTGGCTCAACAGATGCGTGGCTGGTTTGAAACGTTGGACTACCGCTTCGAGCCGTATGAGCAGTGGCAAGCGGACGGCTTCGAGTGGATTATCAATATTCCAGTCAGACGAGGGAGGTACGATCGCATCTTAGTCCGAGGCATCGAAGGCGAAGCCGAATTACGCGATGTGATGGCATTGCGGCAATCGGTCGAAGCACAGCAAACCGATGAAGGTTGGCTTGTCACCTCCCGTCGCATTAGTCGGGCTGCCCGTGATGAGGTGGAAAAACCTGAAAATCGGCATTTGGACTGCTACACCTTTGATGAGTTAGTCGATTTAGATGCTGATTTCACGGGTTATATCGAATGGTTAGAGGCTGAAATTAAGCGCCGCAAGATTGATACGCGCTATGTTCCGCTGGGTTGCACAAAGGAAGAAATTGATCCGGATACCCAACAACGGTTAGGCGTGAGTCGATACGATGAGCGCGATGGTTGGATTGATGGGTATCTCGATCGTTGGCTGGACGATCCAGCAAAAGAACATATTTCAGTCTTGGGTGAATTTGGCACAGGGAAAACTTGGGTCGCCTTTCACTATGCTTGGACTGCCCTACAACGCTATCAGGAGGCGAAAGAGCGCGGAGTACAGCGCCCACGATTGCCACTTGTCATTACCTTACGCGATTATGCCAAAGCCCTGAATGTTGAGAATGTTTTAGCAGGCTTCTTTTTCACGCAGCATAATATCCGGCTGAACAGTGAGGTCTTTGACCAACTGAATCGCATGGGTAAGCTGTTACTGATTTTCGATGGCTTTGATGAAATGGCGGCGAAAGTCGATAAGCAGCAAATGATTAATAATTTCTGGGAATTGGCGAAAGTCGTCGTTCCCGGAGCCAAGGTGATCTTGACCTGTCGGACGGAGCATTTTCCCGATGCGCGAGAAGGACGAGCGCTATTGAATGCTCAACTGCAAGCCTCCACCTCGAACTTAACCGGAGAAACCCCGCAGTTTGAAGTCTTAGAGCTAGAGAAGTTTAACGATGAACAGATTCGGCAGGTGATGTCATTTCAAGCATCAATGCCAACGGTGGAACAAGTGATTAGCAATCCGCAATTACTGGATCTCGCTCGTCGTCCGGTGATGACAGAGTTGATTTTGGAAGCCTTGCCAGAGATTGAGGCGGGAAAGCCTGTGGATATGTCGCGGGTGTATCTTTATGCGGTTCGACGCAAGATGGAGCGGGACATTAAGGCAGAGCGCACGTTTACTTCGTTAGCCGATAAGCTGTATTTTCTGTGCGAGTTGTCGTGGGAGATGTTGTCGAGCGATCGCATGAGTTTGAACTATCGCGAGTTTCCCGATCGCATTCGTCGCTTGTTTGGGTCTGCTGTGCAGGAGGAAAAAGATCTTGACCATTGGCACTATGATATGATGGCGCAGACGATGCTGATTCGGAACGCGGAAGGGGATTATACTCCGGCACATCGATCGCTTCTTGAATTCTTCGTGGCTTATAAATTTGCAAGTGAGTTGGGAGCTTTAGAGACAGATTTTCTAGACTTGGCACAACAGCAGTCTAGATTGAAGGCAATTGAACCACAAGAACATACATGGTCATCTTATTTTCAAAAAGTGAGTGAACAAGAGGAGATTGCGCCACTGAAGAGATTTGTGAATGAATCCCTAGATACGCTGAGTTTAGATTTTGGGCGGGTTCCACTTACTAAAGCTGTGCTGAAGCTGCTCTTACCAATGTTGCATAACGCCGCTCCATTTTCAGAAATCTTAGAGATGACGCGAAGTAAAGCAGCAGCAGAAGTTCAGTATGTTGGGGGGAACTTAGCAACAGTACTAACAAACATCAATACATCTGCACTTGAAGGCAAAGATCTAAGTCGCGCAGTGTTACTAGGCGCTGACTTTACAAATGCGAGTTTACGGGATGTTAATTTTACTGAAGCAAATTTGTCTGGCTCTAATTTCAATAGGATTCTAAGTCGTACTCTATCAGTTGCTTTCAATCCAGATGGCAGTCTATTTGCAACGGGTGAACAAGTGGGATGATCCGTTTGTGGAATGCTAAAAACAATCAGCAGATTCTAGTTCTTGATGGTCATGCTGATTGGATCAGATGGGTTGTATTTGATTTCAGTGGTAGAAGCTTAGTGAGTTGCAGTGATGACCGCACTGTAAGAATTTGGGATGTTAATACTGGGAAATGCCTAAGAATTCTACGTGGTCATATAG
>JADEXW010000336.1 GCA_015206935.1 Pseudanabaenaceae cyanobacterium LEGE 13415
TCAGATTCAGCACAACTCCCTGTATGAGGCAATTATGAAATTTAAGAATCGGCAACAAGGATCGCAAATGCCCGAAATTAATCTCGTTCCGATGATGGATGTGATTATGACGATTCTAACGTTCTTTATCATCGTCTCTATGACGCTGACGAATTTTCAATCGGTTGATGCAACGCTACCGAGTTCAGAAAAGGGAGTGAATAAAGAAACGCCTGTTGATCCATTTGTGATTGGTGTGACGAAAACAGGACAAGTCGAAATTAATCAAGGTGTGGTAACAGAAACGCAAATGGGTGAACAAGTCGTTTCATACTTTCAAAAGAATCCGAAAGGAGCCGTGATTTTGAAAGCCGATAAATCGTTGCCGTATGAACGAGTGGTGAAAACCTTGGGCGTGTTGCGAGACGTGGGGGGCGATCGCGTTTCGTTAGCGATCGAATAAAAAAAGGGGAGCCTTTCTCCCCTCTGATACCTATCTAATACCGAACTGGTCTTTGAGTGCTACAGATTCGCAAGCCCCCTAACCCCCAAGTTTGGGGGAACAAGAATCAAAGTCCCCCAGAATTGGGGGATTTAGGGGGCGAAGGATCTGTAGCATTAACAGATTGATTCGGTATAAAAATGTTAGCTTCCTGGATTTTTTAACCAAGTCACTACGATCGTTCCCGAATTATCCTTAGTTGGAACTAAGTTCATGTAAAACGTGGTGCTATCTTTCTTAAGTTGATAGAGATTACCACCGCCATACTGACCTTTTGGAGTGACTTGGAATGTTCCAGAAAGACCCGCTGTCGAAATCGTCTGGAAGAACACATCCGGCGTTTGACCTGCGATTAAAGTGGGACTCCCATCAATGCCCGGACGCATTTCTGGAATTACGCCATTCTGTAGTTCTGCTGAACTGACAACGTTGAAGAACATCTCTGGTCTGGGAAACTGTTCGGGTTGGGCATTCGTTTGGGGATTATCAGAGCGATCGACTTGCGGAGCGAGATCCGTCAGTAGATTGTAGTAGTCTGCTGGAACGTTTACTGATCCCTTGAGTGCTGCTAAATCCGAAACCTTACTATCACTGAGCAAGATCACCGTAGTAGGTTCATCTTTGAATAGGTGTAAGAACAATGTTTTCTTATCGGGTGTGGTAACGGTGTAAACCTTCTTATCTGCTGTGTCTTCGTCCGGTGTTAAAGTAAACCCTTTTGCTTTGGGAGCAGAGAGATAGAAGGCTGCAACCGTACTCATGTTTGCAGTGGCAACACGGCAGTTTTCACCGAGTCCAACCCCGAAACAATTTGGAGTCGAAGGACTGTAGTGAGGAAAATCGGCAGCCGTCGCAGTTCCGGTGTTTCTTGAAGGCTGGGATTGCGACTGAGGCGGAGCAGCGAGTTCTGGGGGAGGAGGGGTCTCTTGCGATCTTGGAGCCTCGATCGAGCGTTGCACAACTGGATTCGGATTCGGATTTGGGCGATTGATTCTGGGTAGAGCAGGTTTGGGTTTCGCGATCGCGACTTTCGGAGTTTGTCTTGCACTCGCTTTCGTCGTGGGTAACTGTGTGATTTTCACCGGAGCTTCTTTGTTCTCTGGTGGCTTTTCTTTCTCTTTTGGAAAAGGTGTGAACAGTAAGAATGCGTGTAGTCCAAGTGCTGCAAATAACATTGGTCGCACAATAGAACGTGCGACCGCAGGAACTTGGGAAAAGGACGGTAAGGAGAGAGTTTTGGTCATGGCTTCAGGAGGTGCGTGAATTGAGAATAGAATGAGAAAAAGATCGAACTATCAACCTTACAGAAATTTTTCACAGCACAGATGCGAGTTTGCGACTAGAGCGATCGTTCTTGTTCGGATCAAGCTGCCTTGTCAACTGAAGTTAAAGCGGTTTCACTGTAGTAGAGATCTTAACTTCCACTGCGTTCCAGTCTAAATGTGAAAATTGTAGCGCAATTGCTTCAAAATCTATCTATTTATAGATCACTTATTTGAATTTTCTCAGGTATTACTGATACAAATGCGTCATTGTGCTGAGTATTGCAGTTTAGTTAACCTAAGTTTTAACTGGATTTAACCGAACGTTATTTTCCTGTTTGCTTTTACTTAACTACCTGAGTTGTAGTGTTGTCATTGTTACCTAAATCGACACTAGATCGCATAGAGAACGAGGACACAATGATACTCTCCAGAAAAGCGCTCCGCCGTAGTGGGATTGCACTAATCGTTGCGGCAGCGATCGCACTCGCTCCGGTGCTATCGGCAATGGCTCAATCCACAACAATCAATGGCGCGGGCGCGACTTTCCCTGCCTTGTTGTATGAGCGCTACATCTCAGAATTTAAGAAAAAACAACCGAATATCAATGTGAACTATCAAGCGATCGGGAGCGGTGGCGGAATTCGCCAAGTGATCGCAGGTGTCGTTGATTTTGGTGGAAGTGATGCGGCAATGACCGATGAAGACATGGCAAAGGTCAATCGCGGAATTATTCTAGTTCCAACCGCAGGGGGAGCTGTTTCCCCGGTTTATAACCTTCCGGGTGTGAACAATTTGAAGCTTTCGCGGGAAGTGTTACCAGAAATTTTCGCAGGTCGGATTACGAAATGGAATGATCCGAAGATTGCAAAAGATAATAGTGGTGTGAATCTACCGAATTCAGATATCAAAACGGTTGTACGTGCAGATGGAAGTGGTACAACGTTTATTTTTACCAATCACCTCAGCGCTGTGAGTCCTTACTTTAAGGGTCGCGTAGGCGTGGGAACGGCTCCGAAGTGGACAACGAACCCGCTTCGAGGTCGAGGTAATCCGGGTGTTGCTGCATTAGTTCAGAAGACTCCAGGATCGGTCGGCTATGTGGAGTACTCCTACGCGAAAAAGAACAACCTTTCAGTTGCAGCGGTGCAGAATCAGAAGGGTGAATTTTTAACACCTTCGATCGACAACACCAACAAAGCCCTTTCAACAGTGAATTTTCCACCAAACTTCCGAGTGTTTGAAGGTAATCCATCCGATGGTTATCCGATTACGGGACTCACTTGGATGATGGTGTACAAGCAGTATGACACTCCTCAGAAGTCGGAAGCGATGAAGAAATGGATTGAGTACGTGCTAACAGAAGGACAAAACTTGAACGGAAGTTTGGACTTTACTCGGATTCCTGAAGCTGTGGCACAACGCGCCCTGCAACAAGTGAAATCCGAAGTGAAGCCTTAGAAGAAATTACAGCTAGAACTCTGACTTTTTGGAGTTCTAGCTTCTTAGACTGACTGAAGCCCGATCGATTTAACCCGTGATGTGAGGTTTTTTCATGTACCGCCTTTGGCATTCCCTTGTGTTAGCGCCTGTGCTTGTGGGATCAATTGCTCTTTCCGCATCGGCTCAAGAGCGCGTGACCTCGATCGATGAGATCTCAAACCCGACCATCAAAGGTCAAGTGACCTCCGTTTCTCAATTGTCTGATGTTCGCCCGACCGATTGGGCATTCCAAGCACTGCAATCCTTAGTTGAGCGCTATGGGTGTATTGCGGGATATCCCGATCGTACCTATCGTGGCAATCGAGCATTGACCCGCTACGAATTTGCAGCCGGATTGAATGCTTGTCTCGATCGAGTGAATGAACTGATTGCCGCTTCGACCGCTGATTTAGTCAAGAAAGAAGACTTAGCTTCGCTGCAAAAGTTACAAGAAGAGTTTGCTGCCGAATTAGCAACAATTCGTGGCATGGTTGATAGCTTAGAAGCTCGAACCACCACACTTGAGCGACAACAGTTTTCAACCACTTCTAAGTTAACCGGAGAAGTCATCTTCTCAGTTAGCCAAGCATTCGGAGCTGATCGGGCAATCACTTCTGATCAGCAGCGGGTGGTCGATGCAGCAGCAACTCCAGCCGCAAGAACCGCTGCACGAAACGCTGCTACTACTGGATCGGCAACAAACAGCGATCGTAATGTTCGTGAAAATACAATCTTTGCTAATCGAGTGCGGCTTGCATTTGATACTAGCTTTACGGGACGCGATCGCTTAAGAACACAGTTGCAAGCGAGAAACATTACTGCTTTTAGCGGCACAGGTGCAGCCGGAATCACAGGCACAAACATGACGCGCTTGGGATACGACGGCACGAACAACAACTCGACCGAGCTTCGCCGCTTAGAGTATCGTTTTCCTTTGGGTGAACAGACGACCGTGTTTGTGGGAACCGGAACGAATGACGGGTTAGAGTTTAACGATTCAATCCCGACGCTCAGTCCGTTTGAATCGAGCGGCGGCGGTTCGATTTCGCGATTTGGACGATTTAACCCAATCTACCGTTCTAGCAGTGGAACGGGGATTATTATTAACCAGCGATTGGGACGAGAATTCACGGCTGGGAACAAATTCACGCTGTCGGTAGGATACTTGGTTCCGACCGCAGATGCTCAAGATCCGAGCGTCGATCGCGGATTGTTCAGTGGGAGCTATGCTGCGGTCGGGCAATTAGTCTATCAACCGACTCCTAACTTAGGAATTGGTTTCACGTATGCGAATGCTTACTACAGCACTGGTTCTGGAATCACGGGCAGCACTGGAAGCGCATTTGCAAACAATCCTTTTGGTAGTAACCAAACCTTGAACTCTGCTGGGAATGTTCCGACGATTACGAATCAATTCGGTCTGCAAGCAAACATTCGGTTCAGTCCTGGATTAGTTTTAGCAGGCTGGGCGGGTCTGACGGATGCGAAGGCAACCCGAACGATCGGAGCAACGGCAGCGACTCGAACCGTTCGAGAAGGCGATCGAGCTACGATCTTTAACTGGGCAGTAGGCTTGGCGTTCCCTGATTTGTTTACGGAAGGAAGCTTAGGCGGAATCATTTTTGGGATGCCTCCGAAAGTGACGAGCAGCGATTTTGGATTAGCAACTCCAACCGCGATTTCTGCACGTCGAGAAGATCGGAGTTCTTCCTATCATCTAGAAGTCTTCTACCGGTATCGCCTGAACGACAACATTTCGATCACGCCTGGAGCTTTTGTTGTCTTCAATCCAGAAGGGAACTCGGCTAACAATGCAATCTATGTCGGGACAATTCGGACGACATTCACGTTTTAAATCTCACACCTAATTGCGGGGACACTTTCCATTGTGGGTGTCCCTTTCATTTCATTTGGAAACTAGACTATGACGACGATTCCATCTCGACCTAAACCGATTCGAGACTCGATCGAAGGTGGCAACACTGCCTGGATTGATTTGGGCTTTGCGTGGGGATTGCGAATTTTAGCTTTGAGCGCGATCGCAATTCTGCTCTGGATGGGTTGGATTATTTTTAATCAAGCGTTACCCGCAATTCGCTCATTCGGATTCGGGTTTATCACGCGACAAGAATGGGATGTGAATCAGCTTCAGTTCGGTGCAAAAACGTATTTATATGGAACGATCGTCACTTCTACGATCGCGCTTTTATTTGCAGTTCCAATCGGTGTCATGGTTGCGATCGTCACAAGCGAAAAATTTCTACCCGGTTGGCTACGATCGACGTTAGCATTCTTAATCGAGCTAATTGCGTCGATTCCCAGTGTAATCATTGGCTTCTGGGGAATCTTTGTCTTGATTCCATTTTTAAAACCAATTCAATCCGCGTTGCATCAAAATTTTGGTTGGATTCCTTTATTCGGAACTGAAACCTTTGGGCCCAGTTTGCTTGTTGCTGGAACGATTCTTGCTGTGATGATTTTGCCAACGATCGCTGCAATCAGCCGAGACGTGATATTAGCGATTCCTCAAGATTTACGAACCGCATCCCTTTCACTCGGTGCAACTCGGTGGGAAATGATTACGACAGTATTAATTCCAGCAAGTCTCTCCGGAGTCATCGGCGCGATCATGTTGGCATTGGGACGGGCGTTAGGTGAAACAATGGCAGTAACAATGGTCATTGGTAACTCTGATCAAGTGAGCTTATCGTTACTTGATCCGGGTAATACAATTCCGTCAATTCTTGCAAATCAATTTCCGGAAGCATTAGATGAACTGCACATCGGAGCGTTGATGTATCTAGCACTGATTCTATTTGCCTTAACGTTAGTGATTAATATGATTGCGAACTCGATCG
>JADEXW010000337.1 GCA_015206935.1 Pseudanabaenaceae cyanobacterium LEGE 13415
ATACCATTCTGCTCAGTTCAGGAACTTTACTACTGGGTGAGCTAGGAAGCGGAATCGTTTTAGGAATGGGGAAGAGTGCGGCGGCTCTGGCAACCGGAGTCGATGGAAGCGCGGGATTTTCAGCACTAGCGGGAACAGCCGCCCTTCAAGCGGGAATTGCGGGATATGGCTCTTATTCGGTCGGACGAGCGGCGCAGGTTTACCTCGAAAATGGCTGTACTTGGGGCGCACAGGGCGCAAATACAGTGATCCATGAAATTCTTGCTCAAGTCGATGCTAAAACAATCATTTATCGATTAAGGCAAGAACTTTTGTAATATTTGTAATATCTGTAGTATTATAAAAATCCGATGAAGCGATGGGTGTCTAAAGTCGATTCATCAGATCATTTGCGCTTGGAATTTTTGGAATTTTATTGGGTCGCTCACCAGCCACACTGTGGAGGATGTATGGCTAAATTTTTAGACATTCTCAAATACTTTCGCAACTACTGGAAGATCTCAATTTTCAGTATTACGATGATGAGTTTGTTCGAGATTATTGACTTATCTGTGCCCTATGCGATCGGGCAAATTTTGAACGTACTCTCTGGGCAACCGCTCGATCGAGTGCTGCAAAATGCAGTGAATACGATCGCACAAATGAGCCAAGTAGAAATCAATCAAACCTCTACACTGACTGTGTTGCTTGTTTTGGTTGGAATTATTTCTGTCGGTCGTGCGCCAATTCAACCTTGGATTGGTCCTTGGTTCGCTTGGGATACTGCATTTCGAGCGCGTCGGGAGAATGCTGAAGCTGCGTTGAAAAAAGTATTAACGCTGCCCTTGGAATTCTATGACGAGAATAATGCGGGACGGGTTGCAGCTCGTGTTGCCAAAGGATTATCAAACCATACGTGGACTTATCCGACACTGACTTCGCAACTATTTCCAAAAGTATTCCGACTAGTTGGAATTTTCTTGATGATTTGGTTCATCGAATGGCGAATTGCGATTTTAGTCATGGTCTCGCTGGTTGTGATTCTTACCTTTGATCTAAGAGGACTAAAACAACTATCCGAGCAAGAAGAGCGCTTAGATAAGTATGCAGAGAATACCGAAAGTCGTACCTCTGAGATTGTCACCAACATTAAAACTGTCAAAGCGTTCGCGACTGAGACAGCGGAATTAAAGCGACAACAACAGAGATTCGATCGAGAATTCAAAGTCCTCGATTACCGTATCCACAAAGGCTACATTGTTCTTTCAACTTACGAACGCACGATCGTACAGTCCTGTGTGTTCCTAGCTTTTGCCCTCACTGTATTTGCAACTGCACAAGGGACTATCTCGCTGGGTCACTTCATCACAACGTTTACTGTGTCGAGTATGGCGTTTGCTGAAGTGCAACCGATCACGGAAGTTGCTGAATTCTTTGCTCGTCGCTATGGCCCAATGGTTCGCTTTCACGAATTCATGAAGCTTCCAGTCGGTGCAGATGCGAGCAGTCTTGCAACTCATCCTGAAGCCGTTCCACAGTATCAATTTACGGGGAAAGTTGAATTCTCGCATCTACGGTTTGGTTACAACGTCGATCGACCTGTCTTGAAAGACATCAATCTACTAATTGAGCCTTATCAAACCGTTGCTCTAGTGGGTCGATCGGGGTCAGGCAAATCAACCTTAATCAAGCTCTTGTTCCGCTACTTTGAACCAAACGAAGGCAAGATTCTAATTGATGGTCAAGACATTCGCAGATTAGATGTCAGCGGCTATCGGAAGCGACTTGCCATTGTTCACCAAGAAGTAGATATCTTCAACGGGACATTGATGGATAACTTGTTGTATGGCAATCCGAATGCCTCGATCGAACAAGTTCATGAAGCCTGTCGAATTGCTCAGGCAGACGACTTTATCCGTCAAATGCCTGCTGGATATTCGACCATTGTTGGAGAACGCGGCGTTAGACTATCTGGAGGACAACGCCAAAGAATTGGGATTGCGCGAGCTTTGATTGTTGATCCAGATGTGCTGATTTTTGACGAAGCAACATCCAGCTTAGACTACGAATCAGAACGATCGATCCAGTTAGCAATGCGATCGATTCTCGGTACTCGAACCTTGATCATCATTGCTCACCGCTTAAGTACGGTTCGTGAAGCAGACAAAATCGTGGTGTTAGACCAAGGCAACATTGTGGAGATTGGTAATCACGACGAACTCTTGCAACAAGGCGGACTGTACCAACGCTTGCACTCGCTTCAGGAAACGGGCGAACTGCTAGATTAGATAGAACAGCATGAGAGGGTTGAATCGCCTTCTCATGCTGCTTACCAAACTTTTGCCATTCGTAGTACAAACCCTGGTAACTCTGGATCAGCACTAACGGTTTCAGGGTTTTCTAGAATTTCGGGAGTGCGATCGCGTCGATAAATGTGAACGGTACGATTTTTACGATCGATCAAAAATCCCAAAATTGCCCCATTTTCGATATATTCCTGCATTTTCGCTTGCAGTCCGCTCAATGTATCGCTTGATGATCTGAGTTCGATAACAAAATCAGGACAAATGGGAGCAAATGAAGCTTTCTGTTCATCTGTAAGAGCATTCCAGCGCTCTAAGCGAACCCAAGACACATCGGGCGATCGTGTTGCACCATTCGGCAATGTAAAGCCACTACTGGAGTCGAACGCTTCACCTGTTCCATCCTGGTCAGCCCAGTTCGCAACCTGCTGACTAATTTTCATGTTGCGATTTCCTGTGTCCGAAAAAGCAGGCGGCATAATAATTACTTCTCCTGTTGCCGTCCGCTCAATTCGTAAATCGCGATTGGCTTGGCAAAACTCATAAAACTGCTCATCGCTCATCTGCACAAGCGCTGGAAGGCTAACAGCAAGAGGAATTTGCTCAGTTTGAATCAGCAGCGTTGTCATTTATGTCTGCTCCTAACTAGGCTTAGTTTAGTATAGATGTTTTACGCAGATAATCCACGACGGCTTGAGCGATCGACAAATTCCCATCTTTTGCTAATTTCTCAGATTTACGCGGCGAACTCATTGGCTGAGTCACACCGATCCAATCGCCTTCAAAAAATTCCTCTGTTGTCCAAATTTGATGCGTTGCATAGTCCTGAATGCCTTCGAGCAAAATCGGAGATTCAGCAAACCCTTCACGAGTGACTGTTGTAACTGGAATATCGTAGCGGCAAGCTTCGGAGAAAGTACTGTAACCCGGTTTAGTTAACAAACGACCGCAGACAGGCATTAAATCGATCGGGCGATAAAAGCGATCGTCTACTTTGATCAAATTCGGCAAGTCTGGAGCATTCAGATCGAAACACAGGAATTTGTAATCGGGATAGCGCGTCACATTTTCGTAAGGAACGCGATCGAGTCCCAACCCTCCAAATGTCACCAAAATAATCTTCTCTTTCGGGGTGTCAGTCAGATTGAACTTTTCTAGAATTTCTGCTGTATCAAATCTGGGATCAACACCTGTTAAACCAACATCGATAATGTTAGAAAATGCGCTCATGGGTTCATGAAATGGCATTCGGAACAATCGATCGCATTGTGTAAAACATTCGCCAATCCAATCTGCAATTTCAATAAAATCACCGCCCCAATCACGATAGATAAAGTCCCAGCCAAAGTTACTCATCATCCAGCCTGGAATGCCTACCGCACGAGCAATTGGAGCCGCTAGAGGGGGAATGTCTCCGAGAACTAAACCGACGCGATTTTGGCGGATGAAATTAACTTCACTCGCAATCATCGATCGCTGTTGTTGCTTAATCTGACGCAGCTTTTCTAAGGTTGCAGGTTTATCCATTGTCAAACTATCGCTTTGAATAATTCCTACATCCAGCGCACGCGGACGATGAATAAAATCACCGGGAATATATGCCTCAAGCAGCGATCGAGGAGCCGTTGTCACCAGAATTAACACAATCTCAGGATCGAGCCGTTGAATTTCAGCCGCGATCGAAGCCGCACGAGTCGCATGACCAAAGCCATGATTGGTAATTGCAAGATACAGAATCGGATGAGGCATAACCCAGAAAAGACACGATCAGAAGACAAGCTTAAGCTATCCGGGGAACAATGACGCATCTTATAGAATTCTGGCATCGGAGCTTCTTAGCCACGCCTCACCTCAACACACTCAACGGGGGTTCTTATGTCTCGCTTCCGTTTTACGATTGGATTTTTAGCTGGAATGACGATCGCGATTAGTCAAACCACAAGCGCGATCGCCAAAGCCGTTCTCTCTCCTTCTGAAATTCAGAAAACCGCTCAACCGATTACCGTTCAAGTCATTGGATACGGTCAGAGTAGCAGTCAGGCAGGATCAGGAGTCGTGATTGCTAAACAGGGTGATACTTATGCCGTCTTAACGAATCGTCATGTCGTTTGTGCGCTGGATTTGCAGGGAAACTGCGATCGCTCTTTGCAATTCCAAGTTCGGACAACGGATGGTCAACGATACCCGATCAGCGATATCTATGTTTTTGAACAAGTAGACGGAATTCCAGATGTGGCGGTGGTAATGTTCCGATCGCCTAGGAACTATTCGATCGCAACTTTGGGCGACTCAAATCAACTGAAGAATCAGGATTTGATTTGGATCAATGGCTTTCCAGGCAGACCAAATACTGAGTTTGGCAAAGAACCCCTGTCGTTTAATAAAGGATTTTTCTCATCACGTATTCCTGATCCCCATAGTGAAGGTTATACGCTGAGTTTTGCCATGATTGCGGCTCCGGGCATGAGTGGTAGCCCGATTTTCGATGCCAGTGGACGAGTAGTGGCAATCTTTGGACAGACTGGAGAACCGGGATTTTTGTCGGGAATTTCTACGAATTTGGTTTTGGAATTAATGAAGCGATCTCCGGTTCTTGCAGTACTCAGTCCGAATGTCGATCGATCTACATTAACTGGAACTCGTCCCGTCCTTGGAACGCCTCGGAATGCAGAAGATTACTTTTTACGGGCGGTCAGTCAGATTGAACGCGATCAAATTCAAGCGGCATTAACCGATCTCTCGAAAGCGATCGAGCTTGATCCCAATCTGATGATCGCTTATCGCAGTCGCGCTCAACTTCGGGGAGTGTTAGGCGATCGAACTGGAGCCTTACGCGATTTTGATCAGGTACTTCGACTCGATCCAGATCGCACCGATGCGTTAGATGCTCGCGCTCAGATGCGATTGCAGTGGAACGATCTGAAGGGTGCGATCGCGGATTTTTCCGAAGCGATCGAGCTGGATTCGCAATCTCCAGGATTGATCTTTAATCGAGCGATGACCTATAGCCGATTAGAAAATTATCAGGCATCTGTGGATGATTTCACGCGCGGAATTTTGCTTCAGCCCAAAGATGCGGTCGCGTATCGAGAACGAGGACGAAGTTATCTCGGTTTGCAACAATTACCGAAAGCGATCGAAGATTTGAATCGCTCGATCCAGCTTGATCCAAATTCTGCAATTAGCTACGATTTGCGCTGTTTTGTCCGGTTAGGAATGGATGATTATCGAGGTGCATTAAGTGACTGTAATGCGGCAATCAAATTGAATCCGAACTACGCTTTAGCTTATGCCGATCGGGGTTATGCGTGGTTAGGATTGAACGAGCCACAGAAAGCGATCGACGATGCAAATATGGCGATTCGATTGAATCCAAAATTTGCTGAACCTTATACTGTTCAAGCGATCGCTTATGAACGAACTGGAAATATTCAGCGAGCGATCGTCGCGTATGAGTCGGTGATTCGATTGCTAAAAGAAAATGGTCAAATGGACTCTAAAGCCTATCAGGGGATTACGGCATCGATCGCGCAACTAAGAGCGAAAGTAAAATGACGTATGTTCGATGGCATGTTTCACTTCGTTGTTGGCGGCTAATGCCCCCTAAATCCCCCAAATTTGGGGGACTTTGAAGGTGGAAAGCGCCTTGGAATCAGAGAAATTATTCTTCCTCAAAGTCCCCCAGAATGGGGGATTTAGGGGGCGAACTCCGGAAAAGCTGTCACACGAATCATTCATCGAACTCAAATTAAAATGATTGCATTGAGTAAGGCTCGATCGAATAATATCTAAAACACGAT
>JADEXW010000044.1 GCA_015206935.1 Pseudanabaenaceae cyanobacterium LEGE 13415
CATTGTACTCATGATGCAATCAAGCAATCGAGACTGTTTCACAGGCTTAATTAGATAAGCAGAAAATCCTAGTTCTGCCATCCGCTTCGCACCCCCCCAACGATGAACCGAAGTCATCATAATCAATTTTGTAGAAGCTAAATCGGGATTAGATTTAATCTGAGAACCGAGCGTTTCGCCATCAATTTCGGGCATTTGCATATCAAGAATGGCGAGATCATAAGGTCTTCCAGAAGAAGCACGATCGCGTAATTTTTCGAGTGCGATCGCTGCATTTTCCGCTTCATCAACTTCGATTCCCCAAGCTGAAACTTGATACCGGACGATCGTGCGATTTGTCTCATTGTCATCAACGACAAGTAATTTTAATTGAGTTAAATCGAGTGCATTGAGTGGTTTGATGTGAGTGAGAACTCGATCCAATTGTTTCTCAAAGGTGAGAGTAAACCAAAATTTTGATCCGGCTTTCGGTATACTTTCAACCCCAATTTCACCGCCCATTAATTCAACTAATTGACGCGAAATAGCAAGACCCAATCCGGTTCCACCATATCGACGAGTCATCGACGCATCCACTTGAGCAAACGGATGAAATAAACGAGATTGTGCGTTTTCAGGAATGCCGATTCCAGTATCGGTTACAGAAAATGCGATCGTTGCGGTCGTCTTCGTTTCTGACTCTAAAACGGCTTCGATGATCACTTCACCTTTTTTGGTGAACTTAATTGCATTTCCAACCAAATTCGTTAAGATTTGCCGCAATCGACTGACATCGCCACGAAGATCGATCGGTAAACCGTGATGAATTAATGTACCAATTTCTAGTTCTTTTGCGAATGCTGCTGGAGCAAACAAATCTGCAACTTCTTCGATGCAAGATGCAAGATTGAAATCGAGTGTTTCTAACTCCATTTCTCGTGCTTCAAGCTTTGAGAAATCGAGAATTTGATTAATCAAAGTGAGTAGATTATCACCGCTAGTCCGGATTGTTTCAACAAAATCTCTTTGAGTTGAATTCAAGTCAGTATCAAGCAACAATCCAGTCATTCCTAACACAGCATTCATCGGAGTTCGGATTTCGTGGCTCATTGTTGCTAGAAACGTACTCTTCATCTGAGAAGCCCGCTCTGCCTCGGCTCTGGCTTGCTCTAGCGCCAGATTTTGTTCAGCTAACGTCGATCGCTGTTCTCGTTCTTGATCCAGTAATCGGGCTTGCATTAATGCGATCGCAACTTGATCTGCTAACTGCGTTAGAAATTCAACCTCAAATTTTTGCCACTGTCGCGAACTCTCACACTGATGCGCGATCAATAATCCCCATAAAATCGGCTCTGCTGCATTATCCTGACTCTGCAAAATTGGCACAACGAGATTCGCTTTCACCTGAAATCGTCGCAGCAATCTTTGATGGCAAGGGGTCAACGGCGTAACTTCAATATCGTCGATCGTCGTCGTTGCACCTTGCTGATACCGCCGCCAAGAACCTTCCTTAAAGCACGTATCTTCAATGTGTTCGCCTAATGCAGAAATCCAACCTGCTTGTACCGATTCAACCTCGACCACGCCATTCCATTCTTCATCAAAGCGATAGATCACGACTCGATCGGCTTGTAAAAACTGGCGCACTTCTGCTACTGCCGTTTCAAGAATTTCTCTGAGGTGCAGCGATCGACGAATTCGTAACGTAATCGCCGCGAGTAATTGCGATCGTGCATTTTGTCTTTGCGATTCTTCTTCTGCCTGTTTACGCTCGATAAATTGTCCAACTTGAGTCGCGATCGCCACCATCATCGTGGTCATCATTTCTTCGTCAGGCGGCTGCACTCGATGACTGAATAATGCAATTACGCCTACGGTTCCATCGCAACTGATAATCGGACAGCCCATCGCAGCATGAAGTCCAACTTTCGCAGCAATATGCGATCGTAAAAACAATTTGTCGTAAACCACATCGCTCATCCACAGCGGCTCACCACTGCTCCAAACCCGTCCCGGTAAACCGTATCCTGGTGCAAAAACCCACGATTGCGAAGAGTTTTCAAACTCAGTAAATTGTCCTGCCAGGCGGCTCCAATGCGCCGTACACCGAATCACATTTGCAGTGCGATCGGCAATCCACAATTCGCCAAAATCCCAGTTTGCATGTTCACAAATCGTTTGCAACAGTCGCGGAGTCGCTTCGTCCAACGTGGCAGACTCGGCTAAAACTCGTGTCACAACATGCTGGAGTTGGAGTTGAAGTTGCATTCCAGTCGATCGCAGTTGTCCAGCGGATTGTTCTAGCTCCCGAATCTGGCGACGTTGTTCGAGTAGCGTAATCGCTTGCTGACAGAGCGATCTTAAAGCAGCCTTTTGAGCCGAATCTAAACTTTGCGGCACGTAGTCCATCACGCACAAAGTTCCGAGCGGGTAGCCATCCGAATCGATTAAAGCCATGCCCGCATAAAATCGAATCGGCGGTAAGTCAGACCCCAACGGATGCGTGATAAAGCGTTCATCTCCGGACGCATCCACAACCACGATCACATCAGATTTCGTCAGCGTATGATTGCACATCGACTTGCGGCGCGGCATTTCGGTCACATCCAGACCCACACGCGCCTTAAAAAACTGTCGATCGACCTCGATAAAACCGAGAAGCGCGATCGGAACCCCACAAATTTGAGCAGCTAACTGAACCAAACTATCGAATGCCGCTTCGGGTGGAGTGTCAAGAATTCCGTACCCATAGAGGGTTGTCAGCCTTGCTGCTTCTTGTTCGGGTGATGCAATCATGGAACTTCTACTGGGGGCAACAGGCATTCCTTTTCTTCATAGCAGGTTGAACCCTGCTGGATTGTATTAATCGTTGCACCACTGCTATCGAGGACAATTCGCTTTAGTCTCGTAAAAACCAGGTGAAAATACCCAGAAGAACCAGCCAAAACGCCCAGGTGGGAACCTGAAGGTAGGTCAGGACTTCTGAAGGAAGTAGGACAAGTCGTACAGTCAGTAGCCCCAGAAATAGTAGCACAGTCAAAATCCCAATTAACACTTCTACCTCCGCTATCGTGATCTGATTTGAATTATAGGTTCGGGAAAGCCCCCAAACCCCCAATTCTGGGGGCTAAGAGTCTTGTCCCCCCAAATTTGGGGGCTAGGGGGCGCAACCAACCCCGCCTCTTACAACTCATTTAGGATTGCTATGTTTGTCGCAGATGATCTCAGTCAGTCGGTTTAGTAAAACGAACACTCGTTGCAGATGGATGTCCAGTTTCGATCCTACAATACAATTTTGAATCGATAAGATATAAGGTTCTGAAACGAAAAATTAGTTTGATTTAGAGGAGATGAGCAATGTTTCGGTGTACAAAACAGGGAGCAGTTTGGGCAATAGGATTGTCAATGATAGTTTCAGGAAGTGCAACTGCACAATCCAACAATTTTAAGAGCTTGACGCTGGATAATCAGACGAACTCAGGCGTGATGATGGGATCGACAGGTGGGACAACTTCGCTGCCTGCGATCGTTAGTAATAGCGATCGACAAAACCAAAAATGTCTCGGCTTTGGTGATCCGTCTCCCGATCATACGTTGGTTCTGAAACGTCCCTTTTCTTCGGTGTCGATTCGGGTTGATAGCGGTGGCGCAGATACGACGCTCTTGATTTCGGGGCCGGGTGGGGTTCGGTGTGCGGATGCAGGAGAGGCAGGCGGCGATGTGCGATTGCAACAAGATCAATGGGAACCCGGAGCCTATCAGATTTGGGTGGGAACCGTTGCTCCGAATACGAATCGGGATTATCGCCTGATCGTGCGGGGAAATTAGCGATCGTTTTTCTTGTACCGGATTGATCTGTCGTTGCGATAAAGGTATAAGTTTCTGCCGTAGTTCTCGTAATCGATCGTGGAAACAGTGTGCGAGCGCAATCGTTGATAGTATTCGTCGATCAAAGCAACACCTGTTTCCGTCGTGGCTTGGTGATGATAGTGAGAGGGATTAATCACAGCCGTAGCTTGATCGATCACAGTGCGATCGAGATTGAAATATTCTGCGAGTTGCTCAGTTTCTTGACGTGGATTCATCATTAAATCTTCGTAGCTCAAGAAATAGACCGGAAGATCGCGTGTGAAATAAGTGGCAGCTAAATTCAACTGCAACCAGAATCGCAAATGTCGATCGACATCCCAGCCTTCCCAATTGAGAAACAGCGATTGATTCGATTTGAGGAAGCTAGCAGGAGAGCGGAATGCCAGAATCACATTTAGGCTGTAACCGAGTTCGGTCAGGACTCGCTGCCACACTGGAAAGGTTAGAGAAAAGCGCGGATCTTTTAGACCGATCGACTGGGATTCGTCCCATTCTTGTAGGATTTGGGATTTTAGATTTTGCTCAAATTCGACGAATCGATCTTGCTCCCAATCCTTTTCAGTTGGTAGGAAGAAATCGATGTATTGATATCCTAAGGCGAGAATCAATTGATTGTTGGCATCATTGATCCATTTCAACTCAAAGAAAATGGGATTATGTCCACCTTGGATAAAGTGTTGATCTGAACCGAAATCGATCCCAAATTTTGAGAGAACATGGCTTGTAACAGATGTACCGCTGCGTTGTGCGCCGAGAATGAGAAACGCCGTTTTCATGGAAGAGCGATCGCAAAACTTTCCTCTTACTATTGGGAAAATGCTGTGAGTGGAACATCGCTCTAGAGACTTAAAAATCGTTTCCTGATCCGATCGCTTCTTTCAAACTAGAAAAGTTCGATCGTGCTAATCGTTCTTCCAATCCCTGCAAAATTCGCTTCACCATCGTCGGGCCCTCATAAATCCAACCCGTGTAAACCTGAACTAAACTAGCTCCAGCCGTAATCTTTTCCCAAGCGTCATCGGCAGAAAATATGCCCCCCACTCCCACGATCGGTAAACTGCCCCCCGTTTGTTTCCAGATGGAGCGAATCACTTCTGTCGATCGTTCTCTCACCGGAGCGCCACTAATTCCGCCTGCTTCCTCACTGATCGGATTGCCGCGAACAGTTTGCGTTTTTAAGCCATCTCTTCGGATTGTGGTGTTGGTTGCAATGATCCCTGAAAGTTGATAATGCTGGGCGAGATCGACGATCGCAGAAATATCTTCCCATTCCAGATCGGGCGCAATCTTGACGAGGAGCGGCTTTTCAGATTGATTCTCAGTTTGGAGTGCAGACAGAATTGGTTCTAATTGATCCGTGGCTTGGAGCGATCGCAATCCGGGCGTATTCGGAGAACTAACATTCACCACAAAGTAATCACCGAGCGATTTTAACAATCGGAAACTGCCTAGATAATCGTCTGCCGCTTCTTCGAGCGGGGTGATTTTTGATTTTCCTAAATTAATGCCGATCGGGATTCCTAATCTTCGGTGTTCGAGACGCGATCGTAATGCTGCGGCTCCCTGATTGTTGAATCCCATTCGATTCAATGCCGCAAGGTCTTCAGTTAAGCGAAATAATCTTGGCTGAGGGTTTCCCGGTTGAGCATGAAACGTCACCGTTCCTAACTCTGCAAATCCGAATCCAAAACTCGACCATACATTTGCTGCGACTCCATCTTTATCGAATCCTGCTGCTAACCCGATCGGGTTCGGAAACGAGAGACCCCAGAGCGACTGAGCCAAATTTGGAGACTCATAACCGTAAAGATAATCGACTTGCGATCGTAACCAATCGAGCGAATTCAACCAAGAAAGCGATCGTAAAGTCTGAACATGCAGCCACTCCGGATCAGCATTCAAACCCGAAAACAGCACCGGACGAAGAATCGATCGATAAAAATCTGACACAGGAGGAAAATAAATATCACAAGGGAGCATCGCTACAGTAGCGTATTTTGCGCCGCGATGCCCCAGGTGAACTCGTGCGAAACTCAACCCCTCCGGGCACTCTAAAAAACGAATAGGCATGTCCGCCTGACACCGAAGAGCTATTCCCCGGCTGATTACATGGGTCACTCGAAAGAGACAACGCAATCTGAACAACAACTTATTGCCCTCAGTCGCGTCCTGCAACGGTTGCGAGAGGGTGACACACCTGCGATCGAAGTTATCTACGCTTATTTCACAACCTGTTTTCTATTCGATCTCGTTTGGATTGGATTGTATGATCGATCGGAACATCGCTTGTTTGGAAAGGGTGGAAAAAGTCCGATCAAAGATGCGCCGCTGCTCAAACAACGATTGGCGCTGACTCCAGGGGACATTCTCGAACAAGTTGTGATTCAGCAGCAATGTCTAACTCTGCCAGATTTGCGCGAAGAACAACGAGCGAATGAATGGCGGAAATTTGCCCAGAAAGCGAACATTCAGGGCACGATGATTTTCCCGATTTCGTTTAAGGATCGGTGTTATGGAGTTGCGATCGTTGGCTCAAAATTGTGGGCGAATTTTCCAAAACCTGAAGAGCAAGCATTGATTTCGATCGCGCTTGGAGAATTTGCGACAACGCTAGAACTCGCAGAAAAAGAATGGAAGCGACAACAGATTAAGCCTCTCGATCGACCCATGCTTTCGATGTTGTCAGAACTGCGATCGCTGCCTGATTTTGATCGGCGGCTTGATCGAATTCTCGATCAAACTCAGACTTTTGTGCAGCCAGGTCGAACCAGCGTTTATTGGTTTGAAAGAACCCGTCGATATTTCTGGCGCAGGGCAACAACACAAAAAGGCACTCGATTGGTGGATGATTCAACTGGGCTAACGGTTCAGGAAATGAGTAGCTTTTATCAAGCGCTACAAGCCGATCAGGTTATTGTGATCGGGGAATCCATCGGCATGATCAAAGCCGATATTACCGTTCGAGTGATGGAATACATTCGCGCTCGATCGCTGATTGCGGCTCCGATTTTGTACCAAAATGAACTACTCGGATTTCTGGCAGCGGAAAGCGATGAGCCGCGAGTTTGGCAGGATGAAGATAAGCAGTTTATGAAAGCGGCGGCACAAATGATTGCGCTAGTGTCACCGCTTGAAGGCATGGAGACAACGATCGAACAAGTCAAACTCGATCAGGCACTCACCGCAAAAATTGCTCAAGCGATTTACAGTACAGGCGATGGAGTAACGGCACTTCAGAATGCAGCGACTTTATTGAAGCAGCGATTGAATGTCGATCGTGTTCTTGCATTGGTATACGACGCAGATCAAAATGCGTTCGAGGTGAGACATCAAAGTCAGCCGAAATATAAGCGCCCTTTACCGACTTGGTTTGCTTCACTTAGTCCGATTGACTGGCAAATGTTGGAAAAACAATCCAGCGCGATCGCCATTGAAAACTTAGAAGATGATTTGCGGTTCGCAGCTTGGAGGACTCCACTTTTAGAAATGGGAGTGCGATCGCTGTTAGTGTGCAATACCGCCCCAGAGAACTCAGTAGAAAGCTTATTAATTTTGGCAAATGAAGCGCCCCGATCGTGGAACTATTCGGAAGGGGAATTTACGAAAATTGCGGCTCAACAGATTGGGATAGTCCTTAGACAGTGGCAACTCCAGCAACAAAACGACCAACAACAAAAAGCTTATCAAACGATTCAATGGGGACTGAACACGATTCAGCAAACACAACATCTAGAACTGTTAGAAAAGTCTGCATTACAGTACATCGCACAAATTTTAGAAGCCCCGATGACTGTCCTCGTTACCTGGTCAGCAGGGCGACGAGTTGGGCGAATCGTGCAATCGAGTAGTGAACGCAAATTTAGTATCGATCCGGTTTTGAAAGTCTCGATCGAAACCGATATCTTTCTGCATCGCGTTCTAGGTCACGAGGGAATTTTATCTATGTCGATCGATGAAATTCCAGTCGAAACTCGTCAATGGTTGAATGCTCCTGGAATCGGTCAACTTTTAGCCGTGACGCTCAGAACCGCTCCCGAACATGAAGCGACCGCAGTTTTATTTATTGCAGACAGCTTAGAAAGACAATGGCTCGATCGACAATTCACCGTTTTGAATACGCTTGTTGCTCAATTGGCTTGGTCACGACGGCATCTTATGGTTGCAGAAGTATTGAAACGCGATCGCGATCGACTAGAGCGACTCAGTTGGTACAAACACCGACGACTAGAAGATATGTATCGATCGGTAAAATTCAGCGTGTCTCGACTGAGTGAACTTTCACAAGACGCGAAACAAGCTCAATTCGTGCGGCAAATTGACGATGCGATCGAACCCGTCCGCCAAGTCATTCGCGACGAACAATGGCAACTAACCGTTAGAAACGAAACCGTTCAAATGATCGGACTCGTCAGACGGGCACTCGATCGCGTCGATCACCTACTCAAACAACGCCAACTCTGGTCACAAGTGCATCACGAAATCAACCCCATGATTTTCGGAGACATCACCAAAATTGAATTAGTGCTGTATGAATTACTACTGATCGCCTGTCAGAGAGCCAACCCCGGTGGACGGATTGATATTTGGTGTCGGCAACTCGATGCCCAATGGATGGAAATCGCCATCACCGACGACGGCACGATCGAGCCTCGATTAATCGAAGACCTCGAAGCCGGACGAGCCGTAGATTTACTCGCTCCATCCACCTTAGACAAACCCCCTGGACTGCATCTTGCAATCTGTCAATCCTTAATGCAGCAAATGGGTTCGGAATTCAACCTTTACAAACTCGACGATGGGCGCATTATGAGCCGATTAGTACTCCCGATCGGGTGAGAATACGGAAATTCGATACTTTCGTCTTCACAATCTAAAACAACCGATACAATGTTCGCTTGAAGGACGAATTCGTGCGTTCAAAAGCGTGTGGGGGTGATATGGCGGCAGCACTTAATTCCAAGCGATCGAAAAAACCAGCCACTTCAGTGCGGCAATTACCGAATCGAGAACAACCGCCTCAGTGGTTACGATCGCTGCTTCTGACTCAGAAAGTTTCCGTATTTGCCACATTTGTACTAGCCGGAGCCGTTCTTGCGGTATACGGTTGGACGGTGTATGCTCAACAGCTTTGGGGCAAAGAATATAGCCGCCTCGAACAACTCCGCCGCAACGAACGCCAAATCACCGCAAATGGAGAAGTCCTAAAAAACCAAATCGCCAATCAGTCGAATCGTCCCGGTTCCAGTCTTGTGCCGCAAAGTCCTGATAATTTGATTTTCCTCAAACCCGCTCCCCCACGCCCTGAAAAGCCCCTCAGTGCATCTTCGCAATCCTCGCCCGTTGCGCCCCTAGGATATTAATCATGTCAAAACGAGGAAAGCCCACCTCCTCACCGCGCCGCCCTGTCGCCCGTCCTGCCCGTCCTGTGAGTCGATCGAGCTATGTCACGATTCTTGAACAGTTTCGAGCCAGCTTCGCTGCACGTTTACGTGACCGTGTTCTTGATGCTCCAATCACAGCACAATTAATCGAACGATTCCGAACAGCACAGGCAAAACCCAGCGCTCGTCGGCTTTTTCTCGTGTGGTTGATTTTGATGGGTGCGATCGCGCTTTTAACGCTGAACTTAGTGCGCCTACAAGTTTTTCAATCGGCGGATTTACTCAAACAAGCTCGCTCTCAACAAACAACATTTTTGCGTCCGTTCGTGCCCCGTCGTCCGATTACCGATCGCGCTGGAAATGTTTTAGCGATCGATCGTCCGGTGTACACGCTGTATGCTCACCCGATCGCATTTAAAGAACCGAAAACTGAGATTGCCACGAAAGTTTCAGCGATTTTAGGCGTTTCTGCGGGTGAATTACTCCAACGATTTAACTCAGCCGAAAGTGGAATTCGAGTTGAATTTGCGGTGTCAGAATCTGCTGCCGATCGCATTCAAAACTTACGAATTGATGGGCTAGAACTCGCTCAACAACAACAGCGACTGTACCCACAACAAAATTTAGTCGCAGAAGTAATTGGTTATTTAGATATCGATCGCGTGGGACAAGCAGGAGTCGAACTGGCTCATAAAAATTTATTAGAACGATCGGTGAAATCGGTGCGGCTGAGTCGAACGGGAGCGGGAGTAATGATGCCCGATCGACTTCCGGGCGGATTTTTGCAGGTGGATAACTTGCACTTGCAATTGTCGATCGATAGTCGAGTTCAACGGGCGGCGCTGGATGCCCTTCAACCGCAACTGAAGAAATTTAACGCCAAACGCGGTGTCGTGATTGCGATGGATGCCAAAACGGGTGAAATTCGCGCGATGGCATCTGATCCGTCCTACGATCCGAATCAGTTTTATAAGGCAAATGTTGAACAGTTTAAGAACTGGGCATTAACGGATTTGTACGAACCCGGATCGACCTTTAAACCAATTAATGTCGCGATCGCACTCGAAGCAGGAGCGATCAAACCGGATCAAGTCATCAACGACGAAGGCGCGATCCAAGTGGACGGATGGCCCATTCAAAACTTTGATTATTCGACCGCAGGCGCACGTGGATCTAGTACGATTACTCAAATTTTGGAACATTCAAGCAACGTCGGGATGGTGCGAATCATTCAGCAAATGTCCCGCCCAACTTATTATTCTTGGCTACAGAAGATTGGACTCGGCAAGCCAACCGGGATCGATTTGCCGTTTGAAACTGCTGGACAGTTGAAAGATCAGAAAACCTTTGCAGAATCTCCAGTAGATGCCGCGACTAGCTCGTTTGGTCAAGGCTTTTCGCTCACTGCACTGCAACTGGTACAACTCCAAGCCATTCTTGCCAGTGGCGGTAAATTACTCACGCCGCACGTTGTTCAAGGTTTGTTCGATGAAAATGGACAACCTTACTGGCAAGCGAATCCCTCTGATGCCAAGCAAATCTTTTCGCCGCAAACCACTCAAGCCGGTCTGCAAATGATGGAATCGGTGGTGAAAAATGGAACCGGAAAGGCGGCTCAGATTCCGCACTATCGCATCGGTGGAAAAACTGGAACCGCTCAGAAAGCAGGGCCCGATGGCGGTTATATCGAAGGCGCGAAGATTACCAGTTTTGTCAGCATTTTCCCGATCGAGGATCCAAAATACGTGGTGGCAGCGGTGATCGATGAACCGAAGGGTGAAGATGCGTTTGGCTCAACGGTTGCAGCCCCGATCGTCAAAGCGGTGATGGAAGCGCTGATTGTTGCGGATAAGATTCCGCCGAGTGTGACCGAACCGATCGCATCTCCGAGTCCGACTCCTTAATCAAATTTGCTGCGTTTGAAGTGGCTTGTGCCCCCTAAGTCCCCCAAATCTGGGGGACTTTGAAGATGGAAAGCACTTTGGAATTGGAGAAACTTTTTTGGTTCAAAGTCCCTCAGAATGGGGGATTTAGGGGGCATTAGTCGATATAACCGAAGCCAGCTTTTCATCAAGATGACGGCTAGTGCAATCCTCTAATGCTCAAATACATTCTGATATTGCAAGATATCCAACTGAGCCAGCACAGGCAAGCACTGAAAACATTGCTCCGCCAATTCCAATCGTTCCTCACGCTTCAGCATTTCTGTGAGCTTCGATCGAGCTTCGATCAAAAACCGCACATCATTCGCCGCATACTTGAGTTGGGCTTCAGATAAGTTCATCACATTGCCCCAATCTGAGCTTTGAGCGCTCTTATCCAGTTCCACTCCAGATAATTCCTGAACTAAGTCTTTTAATCCGTGACGGGGCGAATAAGTCCGAATCAGCTTACTCGCAAGCTTGGTGCAGAAAATTGGCGCAACGTGAATTCCCAAGTGATAGCGCAGCGTCGTGATATCAAATCGAGCGAAGTGGAAAATTTTCGTAATCTCCGGAGCTTCAAACAATCGCTTCAGATTTGGCGCTTCGGTTTGTCCCCGCTCGATTCTCACCACTGTCACTCGATCAGATTCATCGCAAATTTGAACTAAACACAATCGATCGCGGTGTGGTAGAAGCCCCATTGTTTCCGTATCGACTGCGATCGCGTTCGTCGATTGATATTGCTTAAGAAGTTCGGGAGTCAAATCGCGATCGCAAATCTGGAATTCATGCGGCTGCATACAGGTGAGTCATTCTACAACTCACGTATCTTACACCTGCAATTTATTTGCGAACAAAATCTTGTGTGAAGTAGTATTCGCCCATCGCGCTGATTCCGACACCGATCCCGGTCATGCTAAAGTCCCCTTCGATGTTTTCCCGGTGCTTTTGGCTTTTAATCCAAGCATCAATCACTTTTCCAGCCGGATCATTTTTGCTCATCACCCAACCCACATTTTCTCCAGTTCCACGGGATTGAATTGCGGCACTGAGCGCTTTGGCGCGTTTTTCAAATCCTTGATGTCCAAAGGGGACGATTTTCTTCGCCATGTTGCGGCTGTGTTCGCGAGCCTGGTGGGCGATTTCGTCGTTCCAAACCATTGGACGCAAGCCTTTGGAGGCGCGGTATTGGTTGATTCGGTTGAAGATGGCTCGTTCCATTTCTGCGATCGAACTGGCATCGGCAATCTGGAATGAGGTCGTTCGGCGTGTAGATACTCCTGGAGTGGCAGTCTGAGCTTGACTTTGAAGGGAACTGCCGATCAGTCCGGCAACCACAATGCCAAGCGACATTGCCAAGGTTTGCACGGATTTGCTGGGTGTGAGGTTCAGCATTACGTATCTCTCCTAGGTGTAAAGTCTCGATGAAGACAGTAACCCAATCGAGGTGGGATAAGCAAGTTATGTTCGATACGAATTTCTTGAACAGATTACGTATGAATTTCTATATGCCCCGGTATGCCTAGGTTTTAGTTACTTCAAATAAATTTCAAATTGGTTTTTCTTTTCTCGGTAAATACTGGTTTTTGTAGTTTAGCTGACAAAAGCATATCGATAAATAGTGAAACATCTGTGAAATTGCTGATTTATTGCTGTTTATCTGAGGATTCAGCAATTAGACTAAATGGCTCAATTGGCATATAGATTTTTAAGGATACTTAACCCCAGCTCAGTACTGAGAGCAAATTGATACTAACTAAATCTTTTACGATATACCTCCAGCTACTTTTCCCACCTTGGAAGCTATCCTGTACGGACAAGTTGCTTTCGCTCCGTTTGATGTGGCTGCGAAGGATTCCAGCAATAACGGATCAATGAATTTGTGTGTACACGGTATAGCCTTGGAAGAGGGGCAAATTTCCCCGCATTCTATAAAAGAACAACGATCGAATCAGGGCTAATTCTTTAGTAGGGGCGCGGGAACGGTTTCAAAAGGTTAATCCCTCGGAAAACATGAATTCGATCGACGATTACGCCTCCCCGCCGCAATGGAATTTCTCCTAACTTGGTGAATTTCTTAAAGTACGGTGCGAATTCTGCGGCAGAGTCTTCACGAGTTTGAAACTCATCTGTGGTGAGATAGAGCGCGGTTTTGCCGACCCACTGTTCTGCGGTTGACCAGTAAGCGAAGCCGCGTAAGTCTTTACGATCGAAACAAGTAATCGGAACCGAATCGATCGGGATAATCGACATTGCAATATGTCCCGCTAAATGAAATCGATTGCTGAAAACGAAATCTGCATTTTTGAGTGCTGCAACGAATTCTGGCGATCGGGAAAATTCTCGTCGCAGTTGTCCCACGTCGATCAGTTGAATGGAAGCATCCTCTTTAGGAGCAACCACACCGCCAAAAATTGCATATTGGCTTGGTTTTTGCAGTGTTCCAAGCACAATATGCGAGAGTGCAAGTAGCATCAATGCCGTTACTGCGATCGTTGATCCATTGAGCCAGCGTTTTAGGGTTCTCGATCGCCAATGGGAGGCATATAAACCTAGTAATGGCGTGACGGCGAAGAATCCTGGCATTGTCCAACCCGGTAATATCTGCTGATAACCGCCGATGATGGTAAAAATGAGAAATACTGGAGCAGAATTCCAGAGAATAAAAGAGTGAATAGAATTTGAGAATCTCGATCGAATCACTGCAATGATTTCTCGAATGCTGACAAACCAAAGCGGAAATCCAAATGTTGGAAATAAATACAACGAAGCTACTAATGCAACGTTGAACGCGCTCATGACGTTATAAGTCCGATCGGGAACGCTGCGATTTCCCTGAAATACAAATGAAACCCATTCGTGCTGACTATTCCAATACAGTACAGGTGAGAACGCAAGGAGAAATAGTAGAAAACTTAGAATTGTCCAGGGCGATCGAAATACTTTCCAATGCCGCCGACTGGTGACACAGAATCCGAGCAATCCAAATCCAAGTAGAAATCCGTGATATTTCCCTAAACAGGCTAAACCTACGAGTAAACCGATCAGTGCAATTCGATAGGTGGGCTTGTATTCAGAATTTTGAGGGAAGAACTCGATCGCGCCCACCCAAAGCGTTAACGCCCAGAAAAACATCAGCGGCGAATCCGGTAGCGTAAATGTTCCAAAGCCAAGTTGGAAAATCGGAATCACAGACGCGATCGCTAACGTAATCAATCCCACCCGCACCGAAAATAAATAAACCGTTGCTCGATATAGGAAATACAACGTAAACGGAAACAGTAAGAGACTACCGAGACGAATACTAAATTGAGTCACATCGCCTGTGAGCCAAAGCCCGATCGCAGTCACTAAAGCAACCAGCGGTGGATGATCAAAATAGCTCAGAGCCGGATTCAGCGTGTAAATGTAGTAATACGCTTCATCAAATCCTGGAGGCAACCAGAACGCGATAAAACTGCGAAACAGAAATCCTGCTAATAGAATTGCAAGGACTTGCTGGTTGGTTCGGTCACTCCACCATTTCGATCGCATAAGACTATTTCACTGCCTGAATTGGAACGCGCACCAGTAGATACTGGCTATATTGTTGAAGCGGTTGGTATTGATTTGGTTTCAGGTTTGCATCCTGTAAGGCAGTCGATGTTGTGATTAAAAGAATCGATCGGACTTTTCCCCCTTTCCGCAACTGTTGTAGATACGGTTGAATCAACCGAGCGCGATTGATGAACGTAATCGGCTGACGAGTATAAAACACTAGACTCGGTTTCTCAAACGCATCCGTTCCCATGACGATCGGTTCATTCGGTCTGCGATCCTCGATCGTTCCTGCGGCAATTTGGCGAAGCGGCAACTGTCGAACAGAATCGATCACACCAATGGCAGGCGTAATAAAAAAGAGAATAAAAGCAGCAAAAGTAACGAGATTTACAGCCCAATACCAGCGCAATCGACACTGCACCGCTAAGATTAATCCAGCGATCGCGGCTGTAATCCAAATTGATGCACCGGTATGTTGCAATCCCGTTTGCTGCATTCTCAATCCTAAATTTGGCATTGACGGATCGCGATTGAGCCAATTCGGACTGTAAAGAATACAAATACCAACTGCGATTGAAATCGCAACACTAAAATAAACCGTCAATTTAAGCCAGTTTGATTGGCGCGACTCTGAGAAATGATGCACAAACCACAATGTCACGAGAATCGCTGCCGCTGGATAGAGCGGTAAAGTGTAAGTAATATATTTGGTAACAGCGATCGTAAAAAAGATCAATACAACCGCGAACCAGACCAGCGCAAACTTTCCGAAATGCTGGGGGCGTTCTTTCTGCTTCCATTGCGATTGAGTTAGAACGTGAACGATCGCAGCAGGCAAACACAGCGACCACGGGAAAAATCCACCCAATACAATCAAAAAATGATAGTACCAAGGTCCCGAATGCTGATTCACCACATCGGTAAATCGCTCGACATTATGCACTCCAAAGAATGACTCAATAAACGCATTTCCATTCTGAATGTAAGCCAGCACATACCACGGAACACTCACGAGCAAAAAGATTGCCGTTCCCCGTAGGGGTTTCATTTCACGTAGCACTTCGCGCAATTTCCCCGCCCAAAACAGGAAGAGAAGCACGATCGCACTAGGCAATACAACCCCGACCGGACCTTTAGTTAAAACCGCCAATCCCATCAAAATATAAAACGCCCGATACCAGCCCCAACTCGATTCGACATAACCCAGAAAAAATGCCAGCAATGATCCACCAAAACAGGCACTCAGCAGCATATCCGAGTACCCTAATCGCCCAAAAAATAACGTAATTAAATTCAGAGCGACGATCGCTGATCCAAGATAAGGCGCAAGTTTAGAAGGAACTAACCGCTTA
>JADEXW010000338.1 GCA_015206935.1 Pseudanabaenaceae cyanobacterium LEGE 13415
TACATCGCCGTTCCGAGCCACTCCCACTCGGTAGGCTAATTCTTCGGTGACTTGCGCTTGAGTTGTCCACCGTTGGCGAATTTGATCACTTAATCGATCTCCTAACGTTTTTAACTCTGTCGCATCCGTAATCGCAGGTGCAGCATTCAGAGCCGCTTCAACCTGAGCGAGATCCGGCGAAGTCGTTGGACTGGGGGAAGTTTGAGTCGTGGGAGACGGAGTTGGACTGGGGCTAGGAGTCGGACTGGCTCCAGGGCTTTGACTTCTGGAGACTGCACTCGGACAATCCGGAGCGCCGGGAGTGAGACATTCTGGCGTTTTCACTCGCATCGTGGGCAGAGAGAAGAATGCGATCGCAGCAAGCGCTAATCCTGAAACCCCGATCGATGCCGGCACAACTTGTTTCGCTAACGGTTCACCCGATCGAGCATATCGCCTTGGAACTGGGGAAAGATTCAGTGACCAGTACGGTAGAGTTTGCGTATCGGCAACGAATTGATCGATCGCTTCAACGAGATCAAATAATTGCACCGTCGTTAAATCCACGGATCGTTCTTCGCTGTTGGGATTATTTGGATCTTTTTCAACGATCAAACGATGGTGAGCGCGATCGAGACGTTCTAACCGAGTGAAAGAAGGTCGATCGCTATAAGTATGACGAGGCAAATGGATACCGCTCAAAAATTCCTGAGCGTACAAACTGACCGCCGTTACCAAACTTTCAAAGAACTCACGCCCCCCGACCAGCGGCTTATCTTGTCCAGGAAGATGACATTCCGCACTAATCAGCAGCGACATCACCGGGCGCATTTCAATCTGTCCTGTCGCGCTCGGATCAGATAATCCTTCTAAAATCAACGTGCAATTCGGCAGACTATATTGCCGTTGCATCGTCATTGCGTTCGTCATTGCACTTCCCCGTCAAACAAACTAATCCAAAGCCGCTGTACACCAGAGGTTCCCGTACAGAATAGAAGCTGTTCCAACAAATCCAGCGCCAATTCGTTTAATTTTTCATCCGAACTGTACGCCAACACACCCGCCCGTTTGGGATTCATCCGGCTGCGGTAGTGCGCCCGAAATCTTTCTAAATATTCTGAAAGACGGAAATGATGATCCGGTGACAAATTCTTTTCGCTGAGTTGCTGATAAGCCAGCAACAGTTGCCGGATCAGCACCGTTAACCGACGTGCCAAATAGCAAGTGACCAAAACCAGCGCTTTCGCTTCCACCAGCGTCAAGGGGCGGCGTTGAGCATGACGGCGGAACGGATTCGTCGATCGCATTCGCCACAGAGAGACGCGATTTTTTAGAACGCCGCGCAAATCAAAATCAGATGCCACCGCCAAAATCGCCTCAGATCCAGCCAGATCGAGTGCCTCGATCGCCAACAGCAGCAGATCGATCTGCATCCGGGTACGACGAGGACACACCCCTTCCGGGACAGGTGGATCGGGCAAACTGTCCAAAATGATGGGAGTTGGGGGTGGGAGCGGAGCAGGTGGGCTATTCAACTGCATTACATTCACGGAGGCACTCATTCCTTCTATTAACTTATTCGTAATGGGGATTTGGTTGGAATCAACCTGACTGAAGACAGAAAGAATTAGTCTTCGATCGCTTCAATCCATAGCGTTCACCTTCTCTCACTACGAATTGCGCGTACCAAATTACGAATTTCCAGCATTTTACCGAAATCTCAGGACAAATCTATTTCAATCTGTTGAGTCAAGCAAATTCTGGAGCCGAAGTCGATTTCGTGCCTCCGTAGAGTTGCGGGAAGTTACAGAATTGAAGGGTCTAAGATTGGCGATCGTGCAGAAATTCAAGATGCGCTGATACATTCTGCCAAATTTGCTACGAGTTCGGCGCAGATTTCTAAATAGAGATGGGACAATAAGAAATGTTGTCAGCCCGATCGTGCGTGGTATGACCGTAAAACGTTTTGTGGAGAAGGGATAGAGCGATGCTCAAACGATTCGTGGCAGTACTGCTGGTTGTCCTGGCACTAGGGTTGCAAGGTTGTGTGTCCGGTGTAGGTGGGCTGAAGAGTTTTATCGATAGTACAGATGGCTATCGGTTTTTGTATCCGAATGGCTGGCTGCCGGTCAAAGTGGCAAATGGTCCAGATGTGGTGTTTCACGACATCATCAAGCAAACCGAGAACATCAGTATGGTGATTAATCCGGTTCCAGGAAAGAAGAAATTATCAGACCTGGGAACGCCAACCGAAGTCGGATATCAATTAGGCAAAAGCGCGATCGCACCTCCGGATTCGGGTCGATCGGCTGAATTGATCAATGCGGATTCGCGTGAAATTGCCGATCGAACTTATTACCTGCTCGAATATTTGGTCACACTGCCAAATCAAGAGAAGCGCCACAATTTAGCAAGTGCGATCGTCTATCGCGGCAAATTGTATACGCTGAATGCTTCAACTTCTGAGGAGCGCTGGGAAAAGATGGCTCCGGTTCTGACGCAGTCTGTTAAGTCGTTCAAAGTGGATTAGATCGATGATGGTTCCCTTCGTGCTGGCATCTGCTTCTCCTGCCCGGAAACGTCTTCTGGATATGGCGGGAATTCCTGTGATGGTGTATCCGAGCGATTTTGATGAGTCGCAAATTCAGATTACCGATCCATCGAAATTGGTGCAGATTCTAGCCGAGGGGAAAGCTCGATCGACAATGAAAAATTTGTTCGATCGACCATCAGAGTTACCGCCCGGATTCTTCTCAACTTCGCCAGGTTTAATTCTCGGCTGTGATTCAATTTTGTCGATCGACGGTGAGATTCACGGAAAACCAAAAGATCCTGAAGAAGCGATCGCACGCTGGAAAAAAATGCGCGGCAATGTGGGCGAGTTATTTACAGGTCATGCGTTCTTACAGCCGTACACCACTGGGCAAGGCGCGTTAATGCCATATTCGCCGCTGGTAAGAACTCAAGTCACAAAAGTTTATTTTGCTGACATTAGCGATCGACAAATCGAGGCATATATCGCTACAAAAGAACCGTTAAGCTGTGCGGGCTGTTTCGCCTTGGAAGGTCGGGGCGGATTATTTGTCGAAAAAATCGAGGGCTGTCATACGAACGTGATCGGCTTGAGTTTGCCTCTATTGCGTCAGATGTTGGCAGAATTGGGATACGATGTAACCGATTTTTGGCAAGGGAATTAACTTGAGTTCGATGAATCCTTTCGCTGCGGTTGAAGCGGCTAATGCTCCCTAAATCCCCCAAGTTTGGGGGACTTTGAGTCGAGAGAGTTCTATAGCAGTAGAAGTTTAGATAGGACATGCTCAGAGCCGCCCCCAGCCCCCAATTTTAAGGGCTTAAGACTCTTGCTCCCCCAGAATTGGGGGCTGGGGGGCGATCTCTAAGTGACCGAACTTCACTGTCAAGGTGGGGCATCGTCGTGATGTCTACCGCTAGATCGGGAGAAGTTATGGGCTGGAAATCGCTACACTAAAGAAGTGCAGCCTTCATTCTCTTAAATCCTAACCTTGATTCAAACTGAGACTTTAGAACTATTGGAATGGTCGCGCCTGTGTCAACATCTGACGACCTTTGCTTCGACAAAACTCGGAACGATCGCACTTCGATCGCTGAAAATTCCTACAACGCAAGCCGAAACCGAAACGCTTCTCGCCCAAACTCAAGAAGTCTATAACTTAGAAACGCAACTCACGACCGCACTGAGTTTTGAGGGCATCGAAGATATTGGAGATGCGCTGGAAAGAGCGGCATTGAATGGGATTTTGTCGGGCGTGGAACTGTTATCGATCGCAACAACGCTTTCCGGTGCAAGAACGCTTAGACGCACGATCAATAATCAAGATAATTTTCCAATTCTGAATCAATTAGTTGAAGAACTCAGAACCTATCCAGAAATTGAGCAGGAAATCTATCGCTGCATTAATGATGATGGCAAGGTGAGTGAAAGAGCGAGTCCGAAACTGGCAGGAATTCGATCGCAACAGAAACAAGTGCGCGATCGCGTTTATGAAATGCTGCAACGAACCATGCAACGTCAAACAAATGCGGTTCAAGAGCAGGTGATTACTCAGCGCGATGGACGGTTTGTGATTCCTGTAAAGGCAACGCACAAAGATGTGATTTCAGGAATTGTGCATGATGTGTCGATGAGCGGTGCAACGCTGTATGTTGAACCCCATCCGACGGTGCAATTAAACAATCAACTTAGACAGTTACTCAGACAAGAACAAGCGGAAGAAGAAGCAGTTCGGAGAGCTTTAACAGAGCAAGTTGCGACTGCTAAAGATGACTTAGAACGGTTGTTGGCGATTTGTACGACGTTAGATTTAGCGACGGCTCGATCGAGATATAGCTATTGGCTCAAAGCAAATCCGCCTCGATTTACATCGGACGCGATCGTGCTTCGTCAATTGCGCCATCCTTTACTCGTCTGGCAACAACAACACGAACAAGGTCGATCGGTCGTGCCGGTCGATTTGGTGATCCAACCGCAAATTCGAGTCGTTGCAATCACAGGACCTAACACAGGCGGAAAAACGGTCACGCTCAAAACAATGGGCTTGGCGATGTTAATGGCAAAAGTTGGCTTGTTTGTGCCTGCGCGTGAACCTGTTGAATTACCTTGGTTTGAGCAAGTTCTCGCAGATATCGGAGATGAACAATCTCTAGAACAAAGTCTTTCAACGTTCTCTGGTCACATTCGTCGCATTAGTCGGATTGTTGAAGCGTTAGAAACCGCATCAAATTCACTCGTTTTGCTTGATGAAGTGGGGGCGGGAACTGATCCGACTGAAGGAACAGCATTAGCGATCGCACTTCTAAAATATTTTGCAGATCACGCCAAGCTATCGATTGCTACGACTCACTTCGGCGAATTGAAAGCGCTGAAATACGAAGACGATCGCTTTGAAAATGCTTCAGTTGAGTTCGATGATGTATCTCTGTCGCCGACTTATCGATTGCTCTGGGGAATTCCGGGACGATCGAATGCGTTAACGATCGCACGTCGATTAGGCATGAAACCAGAAATCATCGAAAGCGCTCAAACTCAAGTAGGTGGCGCAACTGAGGATGTGAATCAGGTGATTGCTGGATTGGAATCCCAAAGACGCGCTCAGGAAACGAAAGCTCAAGAAGCCGCAGAACTGTTACAGCAAGCCGAACGATTCTATGCAGAAGTGTCTGCGAAAGCAGCAAGTTTGCGCGATCGAGAACGAGAACTGCAACAGGCACAAGAAAGAGCCGTACAAGATGCGATCGTTCAAGCCAAAGGCGAGATCGCCAAAGTGATTCGCAGACTCCAGCAAGGAAATGCCACGGCTCAAACGGCTCAACAAGCGACCGATGCCCTAAATCAAATTGCTGAGAAACGGTTGCCATCTCGTCAACAGCCTGTCAAACCGAAACCGGGCTATCGTCCCCAAATTGGCGATCGTATTCGGATTCCCCGCTTAGGTCAAACAGCGGAAGTTCTTGCACTAGAAGATGATGATCAACTCGTCGTTCGGTTTGGCTTGATGAAAATGACCGTCTCGATCGAAGATATTGAGTCGCTCACAGGCGAAAAGGTAACGAAACCAGAACCGAAGCCCGAACCAAAATCGAAACCCGCTCCTGCTCCTCAACCTGCTGCCCCTGCTCCCGTAATTCGGACTGAGCGGAATACATTTGACATTCGTGGAAGTCGGGTTGCAGATGCCGAGATTGTTCTCGATAAAGCGATTTCAGAAGCACAAACGCCAATTTGGATTATCCACGGACATGGAACCGGAAAACTACGCCAAGGGGTTCATGAGTTTCTCAAGCGACATCCGAGAGTGCAACGGTTTGAAATGGCAGATCGAGCGGATGGCGGAACAGGAGTGACGATCGCGTATCCCGTTTAACGAACTTGCACAATTGCCCACTCGACGATGTGGCTACTGTATATACAAGTTGTTTTCGCTTCGTTGTGGTCGCCTACAGATAGTTCATGCTTCACGAATCGCAGAGGCTTGCTATAGCAGTAGAAGTTTAGATTAGGACATCCTCGGAGTTGCCCCCAAACCGCCAATTCTGGGGGCTAAGAC
>JADEXW010000339.1 GCA_015206935.1 Pseudanabaenaceae cyanobacterium LEGE 13415
GTATTGATTTTATTGTGGCAGAATTGCGCCGATCTGAGGTTCGGGTTTCACGATCGTATAGCAGTAAAAGTTTAGATTAGGGCAAATTCTGAATCGCCCCCAAACCCCCAATTCTGCTTGCTCAAGACTCTTGCTCCCCCAAACTTGGGAGCTGGGGGGCTTCCTTGAAGTGCCCTAACTTAAATTAGTGATTGCTATAGTTCGTAAACAAAACAAAAGCGACGGAAGCCCTGTCCCGCCGCTCGTGTCATCAAACGATCTTATTAACTCGGCAAATCTACGCGATTTCCATTGTTATCTTCGTAGTACATCGGGGGTTCGATCGCAAAATTATTAATCTGTCCCGATTCCGTAATCACATAACCATCAGTCGTCTTCAAATCCGTATCAGACTCTGCTTCAACTGCGGCTTCAAGATCATGAACGTTTCCTTCAACATCAACACCGGATGGAATACGCTCATCGGGAGCATTCACGTCCGTGGGTTGAGCCGTTTGAACTGCCCAATGATCGTTTCCGGCTGCACCTCTTCCAGGTTGTGCCGATTCTGGAGATGAGAGATCTGGATTGTTTGTCATAACGTTTACTCTGAACTTTTACTGCATGGTTTTGACAATACTGCGATCGAGAATCTGGCAATTCCCTCGATCGAAAGAGCTTGCCAATCCCAAAGACAGATCATGCTCGTCGCTGACTGATTAACGCTTGATAAGCAATCTCAAAATCTTCTCCAGTAATTTGTAAGTTCGTAGGTTCGGTCATGCCTTGAGCGCGATACCGTCGAATCGCTTGCAGTGCAGCTTGATTGCTTAATAGTGCTAAGTCTGCACCATTCCAACCTTCGGTCGATTGTGCGATCGCAGTTAAATCAACCCCGGCTAAAGGTCGATCGACATTGTGAACTTGCAGAATTGCAAACCGACTTGCTGTATTCGGCAAAGAAACTTCAATCTGCAAATCTAAGCGTCCAGATCGAAGCAATGCTGGATCAAGTTCATCCGGTCGATTCGTTGCACCAATGAGTAAAACAGTTCCACAGTCTTGTAGTCCGTCTAACTCAGTGAGCAATTGACCGACCACGCGATCGCTGACTCCTGAATCTCCGCTGAATTTTCCACGCGCAGGAGCTAAAGTATCAATCTCATCAATGAACACCACACAACGAGAAGCTTGACGGGCTTTGTTAAACAAGTCTCGCACTTCTTGCTCTGCGGCTCCAACCCAACGGCTCATTAATTCTGCGCCGTTTACGGCAATAAAATTTGCTCTGGCTTGAGAGGCGACCGCTTTTGCTAACAATGTTTTCCCAGTTCCGGGCAATCCCCAAAGTAGAATGCCACGAGGTGCTTTTGCTCCGGTTTGTTGGAACAATTCGGGATAGAGCATTGCACCTTCGACAGCCTCTTGCAAAGTGCGTTTGATGTCTTCTAATCCGCCAATTTGATCCCATTTCACATTCGGGGATTCAACTTCAACCGATCGCAACACTGAAGGTTTAATTTCTTTCAAAGCTTGGACGAAATCGGATTGTTCGATCGAGAGTTCATTCGGAACTGTTTCCAACGAAGGAACCTGCCGTCTGAGTGCAATGTAAGCGGCTTTTTGACACACTGCTTTGAGATCTGCGCCAACCATTCCAACGGTTTGATCTGCGATTGATCCGAGATCAACTGAATTCAGTGGCATCGATCGGGTCAGAATTTCGAGAATCTCTAAGCGTCCGTTGCGATCGGGAACGCGGAACTGAATTTCTCGATCGAATCTTCCCGGTCTTCTCAAGGCTGGATCGAGATGATCCGGACGATTCGTAGCAGCAAGAACAATCACGCCTTTCGTTTGAGCAAATCCATCCATCAACGTGAGCAATTGAGCAACAACGCGCTTTTCGACTTCGCCTTCGACTTTGGAACGATCAGGCGCGAGACTGTCAATTTCATCAATGAAAATAATGCAAGGAGTTGAAGCCGCAGCTTTCTCGAAAATGCTCCGCAACCGGGCTTCGGCTTCCCCGTAATACTTACCCATCACTTCGGGAGCTGCGATCGCAATATAGTTCACGCCCAACTCTTCGGAGAGCGATCGAGCCGTCAATGTTTTTCCGGTTCCGGGTGAGCCTGCTAGTAACACACCTCGAATCGGCTCCAATCCTAATTTTGCTAACACTTCTGGACGTTTCAGCGGCAATTCAACTAATTCGCGCAATTCTTGTAAAACTTCTCGCAGACCCCCAACATTTTGCAGTGAAACCGGATTTGCAGGCGGCGGAGTCACGATTACTTCTGGTGAAGGCGATTGAGAACGATTCACGCTTGTATTTCGTGGAATGCTACTAAAAGCTGCACCTCGATTAATTTGCACATTTGCTTTCAACTCGCCTTTTTCTGCTTTTTCCTCTAGCACTTTTGCAAGTTCTAGCAGTTGTTCAAATCCTTTAAATAGCTCACTCATGTTGTTACCGCGTTCTGGGGAAGACTATTAGGGATTGTGCCCAACGCGCTCTGTTGAATTATGAAAACTTTGAATTCGTTTGATTTTCTGCATTTAGCAATGTTTAGCGGCAAAGGTGGCGTAGGAAAATCTACGCTATCAAGTGGCTTTGCTCGCAGATGGGCGAAACAGTTTCCCAATGAGAAAATTTTACTGCTCTCAACTGATCCCGCCCATTCATTAGGTGATGTGCTGCAAATAGAGGTGAACAACACCGCGCACCTTGTTGAAGATTTGCCGAATCTCACTGTTAGAGCATTAGATTCAAGTCTGTTGCTGAAAGAATTCAAAGCGAACTATGGCGAGATTTTGGAACGATTAGTGGAACGAGGTAGCTTTGTTGAAAAAGGGGATTTATCTTCGGTTTGGGATTTAGGTTGGTCGGGACTTGATGAACTGATGGGAATTCTCGAAATTCAGCGATTGTTCAAGGATCAACTTGTCGATCGCATTGTGGTTGATATGGCTCCCAGCGGTCACACTTTGGCATTGTTCAATCTGATGGATTTCTTACAAGAGTTCCTCTCTGCATTAGAGCTATTTCAGCAAAAACATCGCACCATGAGCGAAACATTTACGGGACGCTACACACCCGATGAGGTCGATCGCTTTTTGGAAACGATGCAGCAAGATTTAATCGATGGACGATCGCTGTTACAAGATCAATCGCAATCTGCTTGTTTTATTGTTGCGATCGCAGAATGGTTAAGTCTACGCGAATCACAACGGTTCTTAAACTCTCTAGAAACGCTAAACATTCCATTTGGCGGAATATTCCTGAATCAGATCCACACCCAGAGTGAATCACTGATCGAAAAGTTTAAAGATACGTTTGAGCCTGGATCATTGATTACAATTCCTCAGCAGGACGAAGAACCGATTGGTGGAACTGCGATCGATCATCTCATTTCACAAATTGGCGCTACAAGTTCGATTTCAATTTCCTCATCTATTGACAGTTCCATCAAACTTCCAGATTTTATTTCTGAAGGTCGCAAACTATTGTTGATTGGTGGCAAAGGTGGCGTAGGAAAAACAACAGTTGCAGCCGCGATCGCGCTGAATCTCTCAAAACAATATCCCGATAAAAAAATTCGTGTCATTTCAATTGATCCGGCTCACTCACTCGGTGATGCGTTTGGAACTGTACTTGGACATGAAGCGATCGCGCTTTTTCCGAATTTAAGCGCTCAAGAAATTGATGCTCGATCGATGCTCGATGATTTCCGTGAGGCTTATCTCTGGGAATTAGCAGACATGATGAGCGGTCAAACTGGAGATGATTCGCTGCAAATTGCTTACACTCCCGAAGCATGGCGCAAAATCATGTCTCAAGCGCTTCCGGGAATCGAAGAAATGCTGTCATTGATCGAAGTGATGGAACTGCTCGACTCACAAGCACAAGATTTGATCATTCTTGATACGGCTCCAACTGGTCATCTTCTAAGATTCCTAGAAATGCCTTCGGTGCTTTCAGACTGGCTCGCTTGGATTTTCAAACTCTGGCTCAAATATCAAAACGTGATTGGTCACACTGAATTTATGAGCCGATTAAGAACCTTGCGGCAGCGAATTGTTCAAACTCATAAAAAACTTCAGAATCCCGAACATACAGAATTTATCGGTGTTGTGCAGAATCGATCGACAATCCTTGCTGAAACCGAACGTCTGATCCAAGCCTTAGAACAACTGCAAGTTCATCAGCGTTACATCGTTCACAATCGCGCCGAACACTCGATCGAGCAATTTGCTGGAAAAGCGATCGTCACTCTGCCCAATGTTTCCGCCGAACTTCCACCGTTCATTCAACTAGAGAAAGTCGCGGAACTATTGCGATAAACTAAAAACAATCCGATCAGTGCGCTCGATCATGATTCAATCTCAAATCAAACGGCTGACTTCCAAGGAGTATCTAGCTTACGACGATGGCAAAGATACACGCTATGAACTTGTAGACGGAGAACTGATCGAAATGCCGCCAGAATCGCCGGAAAATCTTGCGATCGCAAGACGAATTTTTCTAGAACTGATCAAACGAATTCCGGCAGAATTAATCGTTTGGGGCACTGAAATTGCAGTATCTGGGAGACTCGCGAGATATCGGCTTCCGGATCTGATTGTTCATTCTGAAGAGTCTTATATTGCATTAGTTGGTAAATCTCGATCGACGATTACTCACGAAATGCCCTCTCCCGCGATCGTCATTGAAGTCGTTTCTCCTGGCACAACGAATCGCGATCGAGATTACCGCCACAAGCGCACTGAATACGCCGCTCGTTGTATTCCTGAATATTGGATTATCGATCCAGAGACTCAGCAAATTACGATTTGTAGTTGGGACAATGGACAATACGAAGATCAAATTCGACGCGGTGAGGAATTATTGCAATCTAAGATTGTTTCAAATTTCGCGCTGACCGTGAATCAAATCTTCAATCCATCGCAAATTTAAACCCCAATTCAAACCCTAAGCACGTATCCTAAAGAGAGTGTGAAGTTTTCTAAACTCCTAACTTAATCTATGAAATGTATCATCGATCGCCGCGCTCAGTTTTCGGCAAGTCATCGGTACTACTTGCCTGAATTGAGCGAAGCGGAGAACGTCGAGCGATTTGGGGCTTGTAGTCGATCACCCGGACATGGACACAATTATGTAGTGTATGTCTCGATGCTAGGCGATTTGGACGAATACGGGATGGTGCTGAATCTGTCAGATGTAAAGCATGTGATCAAGCGCGAAGTTACCAGTCAGCTTGATTTTTCCTTTCTGAATGACGCTTGGGCAGAATTCCAGCAAACCCTTCCGACGACCGAAAATATTGCTCGATCGATTTGGCATCGACTGGCTGCTCATTTACCGATCGTCAAAATTCGACTGTACGAACATCCTGAACTCTGGGCAGATTATCTAGGAAATAACATGGAAGCTTACCTGACTATCAGTACTCATTTCAGTGCCGCTCATCGTCTTGCTCGTCCAGATTTGAGCTTTGAGGAAAATTGCGAAATCTATGGAAAGTGCGCTCGTCCGAATGGTCACGGTCATAACTATCACCTCGAAGTGACGATTAAAGGTGAGATCGATCCGCGAACGGGAATGATTGCAGATTTAGTCGCGTTCCAAAAAGCGGTTGATGATTATGTGGTGGAACCGTTTGATCATACGTTCTTGAATAAAGATATTCCGTATTTTGAGAAGGTTGTGCCCACAGCGGAGAACATTGCGGTTCATATTCGGGATTTGTTGGAAGAGCCGATTCGGGGAATTGGAGCGCAATTGTATAAGGTGAAATTGATTGAAAGCCCGAATAATTCTTGTGAGGTGTATGGGGCGGGAGCGACGGATGCGATCGCGTTGTTGATGCGTGAACCTGCATTTGCAAATGTTTAGAGACACAGGCGGGATGGGCATTGAAATGCCAAAAAAATGCGAGTTCGAGGCAGTGTTTCGCTTCGGTTGAATCGGATCGTGCCCCCCAGCCCCCAAGTTTCTACCGTGTATACACAAGTCCTTTTTGCTCCGTTAAGAGCGGATCGGGCCCCCTAGCCCCCCAGTTTGGGGGAACAAGA
>JADEXW010000045.1 GCA_015206935.1 Pseudanabaenaceae cyanobacterium LEGE 13415
TCGCGAATTCTACAGGAAACATTGTTCTCTCTGCCAATCAGAGAATTTGGTTTCAGCAAGAAGGACTTCCAACGGCTTCACTCGGTCAAGGTGGAACAGTCACATTTCGAGCAGGCAGCGAATTTATCTCAGATGTGGATTTATTAAGTGCAGGACGCTCGATCGACATTCAAGCCCCCCGGATTCAAACCCAATCAATCAACACCGCTTTAGGCGCGAATGCTGGCAGTATCAGTTTAACGGGACTAAACGGGCAGCCTGCTCAATCTGCGATCGTGGCTAATCTCATCACTTCCAATCAAGATGTCACGATTCGAGCCAATCAAATCAGCACCCAGTTCATTTTGACGAATGCGAGTTCTAATCTCGACCACAGTGGAACTGTCACGCTGCAAAGTCAGGACTATATCAGAGTTGGCGGTGTTCTCACGAATGGTAAACCTGTCACACTTTCAGCCGCGATCGATCAACCGGGTAGCTTTGTCCAATCTGGAACCATTCGCACAATTGGCGGAGCAGTCACAATGCAAGCCGATCGCATTAACACGGGCTTAATTTGGACTTCTCCAGACACTAGCGGCAATGCTGGAAATGTGTCACTCAATGCCCGAACCGACCTAAGAACGAGCCGAATTGAAGCAAATGGGAAAGGAACTGGAAGCGCAGGTGATGTGCAACTGATCAATCGAACAGGCGATGTGTTGATTGATAGCATTCAAGCCTATGGGGGACAGCAAGGTGGACGAGTGAATATCCAAGGCGATCGGATTCAAATCGTGGGGCGCAATTTCATTCAGCTTAACGGCACGATCGTAGGAACACCTGAAACAGCAACTAGCATTCGAGCCAGAGAATCAATCACAATTCAGCATCAAGGTGGCAAAACAAATCAACCCTTTATCATTGGTGATCCAACAATTAATGGAACGGCTGGCGCTCTTCAAATTGGTGAAACTGTTCTCGATCGAGGTCTTTTCGCAATTCAAGCGAATCCGGTTGAATCTCGTCCAATCGATCGGCTTTCGATCGTGTCTCAAAATGATGCTCCAGTGTTTTCCTCGAATTTGCAAGCAGTGCAATTCTTTCTCAAACCCGGACAATCGCTTCAATTCACACTAACTGATTTGGGGTTAAGACCTGCGATCGATCGCAATCAAGACCAGATTAGGCTTCTAATTCGCCCGACTCAGCAATTTTTAGAAGCTGGGGGACGATTGCTTGATCCGAACGGCTTACCGATTTCGCTCGATCGATCCATTCAACTCAGCGATCGCTTAACCTATGTTGCTCCGCGACAAAATGCGATCGTGTTTGATGCGTTTGAAGTGATTGCGATCGATGTTCCCTTCAGCACAATGTTTTCGGCTGGAACCACAGGTATTACACTTCGATTTGACAATCTTCAAATTCTGCCGCAATCGGAACCCGCTGCTCCAGAACCTGAGAGTTCAACAACTTCTGTGGCTAAAGGTAGCTCGATCTCGAATGTGAGTTCTGAAGAACTTGCTGCAATGGACGCGCAGCTTAGTGAAGAATTTAGATCTGCCGGAATTCAAGCGAATTTCACCCAAACCCTTGGAGATCCAAGCGTTCTGATTCAACAGATTGAGAAACAGACTGGTATTCGATCGGCATTTGTGTATCTACGATCGGCTAAAAATCAAGGCAGTGACGAGTTAGTGATTACTTGGGTGACTGCAAAAGGTCGATTCCAACGGCGGGTCTTGTTAAATCCAAATGAACTCAGTGAAACCGTAACGCAATTCCGTCGAGAAGTTACGAATCCATTACGAACTCACACCAAAAGCTATTTACCAACTGCGAAACAACTTTATCGCTGGATTATTTCTCCGATCGAGGAAGATTTAACAGCACAAGGTATTACTAATCTTGTATTTTTACCCGAAGCAGGACTCCGATCGCTCCCTTACAGCGCTTTACACAATGGACGACAGTTCCTGATTGAGCGCTTTAGTGTCGGTTTGATGCCGAGTCTCAGTCTGACGCGATTGAACTATCAAAAGCTCAATCAAGCCCCGATTTTAGCGATCGGGATTTCAGAAGCAACCCAAGGACAAGCCCCGTTACCAATGGTGAGAGCGGAACTTTCGACGATCGCCCAACTGTGGAAACAAGAAACTCGCTACCTCAACCAAGAAGCCACATTACAGCGGCTCCAAACCGCCAGACAGCGCCAACCTTTCCAAGTGCTACATCTTGCAACCCATGCCAATTTCCGAGCAGGGCAACCGAAAGAAGCTTATATCCAGCTTTGGAATGAGCAACTGAAGCTAGAGCAAATTCGCGCCTTTGACTGGAATACGCCGCCTGTTGAATTGTTAGTGTTGAGTGCCTGTCGAACTGCGATCGGAGATCGAGAATCAGAGCTAGGATTTGCTGGACTTGCAATTCAGGCTGGCGTAAAAACGACGGTTGCTAGTTTGTGGTCAGTGAATGATGCTGCGACCACAGCATTAATCAGTCAGTTCTACGATGCGCTCATGACTGCTCCGAGTAAAGCGGATGCGCTACGGCAGGCTCAACTTGCAATGGCACGAGGACAAATCTCGATCGAGGATGGAAAGATTACTGGATTTCGCCAAGGACTGACGGTACAAGTTCCCGAAGGATTACAGGTCAGCGATCCAAACTTCCGCCATCCCTATTATTGGGCGGCGTTTACGATGGTTGGAAATCCTTGGTGATTAGGTTCTCGTGCGATCGAGAATTCCGAATCAAGTTGAATCGCTTTTTCGGATTCTGCGATCGCTTCTCGAACAAAGACGACTCCACATCATTCCCTACCTTTAGATAGACCTCGATTCCGGTACTGAGACAGACGAAAAGAACAGTGCGATCATCCAATCATAGTCCCAGTACTGTTATGGAGTAACTTCCTATGTTGAATCTATTGGCTGCGGCATTCCAACAAGCTCCTTCTGGCAATCTGTGGAACTGGCAAGGAACCCCGTTTATTGTTGGTGCTTGCTTGCTCGTGTTGCTGATCGGATCGCGCACGATCAAGTTTCCGCACACAGGCGCAAAAATGCCCTTGCCGTTCTCGAAATCACTCTTTAACAACATTAGTGTTGCTGGATTCTTAGCTTGTATGAGCTTTGGTCACATTCTCGGTTTCTTGCTCACTCTCGGATTTGCAAACACCTCACTCCGATAGTTCATCAACACAGTAAGGACAGGATACGCCAGGGTGATAGTGCGGGGATGTTTGTTCAGCTTGAGAAAGCGGATGTCCACAGGCTTGGCAGAGTTCATATGAGCCATCATTCAAGCCATGCGTTACTGCGACTCGCTGATCAAACACAAAGCATTCACCCTGCCATAAGCTGTCTTCAGGTGGGACTTCTTCTAAGTATTTGAGAATGCCTCCTTCAAGGTGATAGACCTCTTCAAATCCCTGAGACAGCATGTAAGAGGATGCTTTTTCACAGCGAATTCCACCCGTGCAGAACATTGCAACTTTCTTGTGCTGAGTCGGATTAAGCTCGGATTGTACATAGTCCGGGAACTGTCGGAATGAAGCGGTTTGTGGATCGATCGCACCCTTAAAACTCCCGATCGACACTTCAAACTGATTCCTCACATCAATCACCGTTACTTCTGGATCAGAAATAATATCGTTCCAATCCTGCGGTTTCACATAAGTTCCAACCTGCTGAGTGGGATCAACTTCTGGACAGCCCAGTGTAACAATTTCTTTTTTCAGCTTAACTTTCATTCGATCGAACATTTGCGATTCGGTTTCCGCTTCTTTGATAGTTAAGTCCAAAAATCGTAAATCCCGCCGCAGACTCTCTAGAATGGTGTCGATCGCGCTTTTTGATCCTGCTATCGTCCCATTAATGCCTTCTTCTGCTAAGAGAATCGTGCCGCGAAGATTCTGCGCCTGACAGAGTTCGAGAATCGGCGATCGTAGCTCGACAAAATCGGGCAATGAGACAAATTTGTAAAATGTTGCAACCCACATAAGCTTGAAGAAATCTGAATATTTAGTGTAGCGTCTGGGGATTTCCGTGATTCGATCGACAATGATTGAAGCTGAATTTTAAGATACTCCACGCTTCTCAATTATGCTGCTCGACTCGTTTTGGCTCCGTCTCTCCGGATCTGCCGCTTTATTAGCTTTAATGGCAGGTTGTTCCGCTCCCTCTCCAACTGTTTCACCTTCTCCGACTCCAAGCCCGATCGCAGTTCCTCAATCTCCACAATCGCCTTCTGAAGTTCCTGCACCGAAAAAAGAGTCTCGAACCCCTGAAAAATGCGTGATTCGGATGGCAAAAGTGAATGATCCAGAATCGCCGTTAAATGTTCGATCGACTCCGAATGCGGATTCTAAAGACAACATTGTTGGACAGTTGAAAAATGGCTCATTTGTTGATGTCCAAGATCAACAAAGTGGCTGGTTCAAAATTGGCGGTGCGACTCCAGGATGGATTGCCCAATCGAGAACCGAACATGGCTGCAATGAAAAAGTTGAGCGGATTGAACTGAGTCAAAGCTCGATCGAGATTCGCGATCGCTTTATTGGCACAGGGTCACACAGCTACCGATTCAATTTCACTAACGGGCAACGATTGACCGTGAAAAGTAGAGGGTCGGTCTTTCCAAGGATTATTGCTCCGAATGGAAAGCCGATCGTTGCCTCTCCAGATCAGCCGAGTCCTTGGACAGGCGAACTAGCGGAAACTGGAGAGTATACTTTTGTGCTTGAATCGAATTTCAAAGGCTACGAGTACAGCTTTTCGATCGAGGCAAATTAAATCCCCAACCGTTGATAAATCTGATCCAGGTTCTTGAGGTGAACTTTTGGATCAAAGCATTCATCCAATTCAGCAGGCGACAACGTTTGAGTCACTCGCGCATCTTCACTCAAGAATTTGCGGAAATCACCGTCGTCCTTATTCCAAGCTTGATGAGCGCAAGACTGCACGATCGCATAAGCATCTTCGCGACTCAATCCTTTTTGCACTAATGCCAACATCACCCGCTGACTGAATACAACGCCGCCGTAAACGTTCATATTCCGCTCCATGTTTTCGGGGTAAACCAGCAGATTTCGGACTAAATCTGTGGTTTCAACCAGCATGAAATGGGTAAGAATGCAGGCATCCGGTAGCGCAACTCGTTCCACAGAACTATGAGAAATATCGCGCTCATGCCAGAGTGCAACGTTTTCCAAAGCTGCGACCGCATATCCTCTTAGCAAACGTGCCATTCCGGTTAGACGTTCTGATCGAATCGGATTCCGTTTGTGTGGCATGGCTGACGATCCTTTCTGTCCTTTTGAGAAGAACTCTTCAACTTCGAGGACATCCGTTTTTTGTAAATTGCGAATCTCAACGGCGAAACGTTCGATCGAGGCTCCCAATAAAGCCAGCGCATTCATAAAATCAGCATGTCGATCGCGCGAAATCACCTGAGTCGATGCCGTGTCGGGTTCTAATCCCAAATGCTGACAGGTCAAAGCTTCGATGCGTGGATCGATATTGGCGTAAGTTCCAACGGCTCCAGAAATTTGACCGACCGCGATCGACTTTCTCAAGGCACATAAGCGATCGCGGTGTCGCAACATTTCCGCTAACCAGCCCGCGAGCTTAAATCCGAACGTGATCGGTTCTGCATGAATGCCATGCGATCGACCAATCATCACGGTATTGCGATGTTGTTGCGCTTGATATCGAATCGCTTGGATCAACGCTTCTACCTGCGTCATGATCACATCTAAGCTGGCAACCATTTGAAGCGCCAAGGCGGTATCCAGCACATCAGAACTGGTCATGCCCAGGTGAATATAGCGCCCAGCATCGCCAACATGCTCATTCACATTCGTCAAAAATGCAATCACATCATGACGAACTTGCGCTTCAATTTCGAGAATCCGACTGACCTCAAACTTCGCTTTCGATTTAATTTCTTCAACAGCATCCGATGGAATATAACCTAGCTCTGCTTGTGCCTCACACACTGCAATCTCAACATCGAGCCAGGTTTTAAATTTGTAGTGATCTGTCCACAAATCGCCCATCTCAGGCAGGGTGTAACGCTCAATCAAGGTAGGTCTACTCAAATTCAACCGTCACATTGTAGCGCCAAGTGTTGACCGTTCATAGAACCCCGCCGTAAATCGATCGCTAAACCCGTCCCGTACAAGACAATCCCTCTACGATCGCAGATGGCGTATAGCAAGATCCGTTCCATTCCGCATCGCCGCCCAATTCGACTAAATTCTTCAAAGCCGTATAAACGCTACCCGCAACCATCGTGTCTTTGACCCTGCCAACGATTTGCCCTTTCTCGACTCGATAACCAAGATCGACGTTGATTGAAAATTCTCCAGAAATTCCCGCGCCGCCGCCGAGCATTTGATCCACGATCAAACCATTGTCAATCGACGAAATTAATTCTTCTAAAGACTTCTTTCCCGGTTGTACTAACGTATTAAATAATCCCGGTGTCGGATAGCTCCCCAATCCCGATCGAAATCCATTCCCAGTTGTGCCGCTACCAAGCGCTTTCCCCGTCGTGTGATCGGCATAAAACAATTGCAGTTCCCCTCGATCGATAAAGGTAATCATTCGAGTCGGAGTTCCCTCATCATCAAATGGACAGCTAAACGGCCCCGCGTTCGGCTGTTGAGAAAGGGTGATTGCTTCAGATGTCACCAGGTTTCCTAATCGATCGCTCCAAGGCGATGCCCCTTCGATCACTTGCTTCCCGTTCAAAGCGGATTGCACCGTTCCCCAAAGCATATCCATTGCCTTTGAGGTGAACAGAATTGGAATTTTACCCACCGGAGGCGCAGTATTTTCCTTCGCCCACTCTAATCGCTGTAAAACCTGTTGTGCGATCGCAATCGGATCAAGTCGATCGCGCTCAGTCTGTCCATCTGACACATTGAGAAAATCATCGCCACGAACCCATTCCACTTCAAGAAAACCGCTCAGAGTGGTATCTGTATAGCCACAATCCAGCCCATTCGAGTTGATCAATCGGGTCGTTTCCGCTTCACAATCCCAACCCGACGCACAAAGAACTTCAGGATAACGATCGCGGATTTGTCCGATCGCAATTTTGCCCCATTCCACTAATTGTTCGACTGTGACCAATTGCCCTACATCGGGATAAGACAACTGTGACGCGGTTGAGAGGTGGATCTCTTCTGGTTCATTAAGTTGGCTAATTGCGATCGCTCGATCGACTAAATCTTGTGGTTCCACACTTCCATACGCGACCGCTAATCCCGGACGACCTTCTTTCCACAGACGTAACGCGGTTCCTTCTGCTTCAGTACTTTCCAACTGTTTCAGACGATTCGCCTCAAAAAACACTGGACGCGACAGCGATTGCGATTGAAACACTTCAGCAGATTCGGCTCCAGAGCGCAAAGCCAGATCAAGCAATTGTTCGGGTAGGGACATAGAAACCTGGGAAACAGACGACAAGAGAGCGAGAGATTGGGCGATTCCAACCCTTGATCACTGTACGCTAAATTGATTTCCTGTTCGCGATCGCGTTGAAATTTAGAGCGCGACCGCGAAACCTATAGCAATTCGGTTTGAGTTGTAGATTCGGGAACGCCCCCAAACCCCCAATTCTGGGGGCTAAGACTCTTGTTCCCCCAAGCTTGGGGGTTAGGGGGCACGATTAACCTTGCATTTCACGACTCATCTAGGACTACTATGGTTATTTGCGTTTCGTAATGAAATGCACCCAAAACTGGTCATCGCTACAGCAGGTTTGATACATCAGATTGTAGGAATACGTTAGCCCTGCGCCTGTTGTGTAGATGTCGTAGCGGCTTTCTTCTGGATTGGGACTAAACATCAATTCACCATACGGATCATTCACAATAAAGCCTTTTTCGTTGTACCCAATGATGCAGATGATGTGTCCTGTTGGTGTGAAGTACCCATGCACGATCGCGGGATTGCCTTGAATCAGCCACTCTTTCACCTGCTCAAAACTGGCTGTCTGAGAGAAGGTATCGCTACACCCATAAGATTCTGCAACTTTTGCGATCGCGTCCGGTTGATGTCGATCGAGATCATTACTGGCGCAATATCGATCGAGTTCATCTGGAAAGCGAATACTCGGATTTCGCGGTGGCACTCGAAAATAAGATAAGACCATCGCCAAACTGGTCACATTACAGCTTCCATAGGGATTATCAGAGTTATCTAATTGGTCGAAATACGGCACAGCAAGCCGAGTCGCATTCGGAAAGCTCACTTTCCCATCACTCAGAATCGTGGAATGCCGCTGAAAAACGAGCCAAGTGTTTTTGCCTTGAAAGGTTTTATCGCTGAAAACTATCTTGAGGTAGTCAGCAACTGGGGTAAACGAATTGATCGTCAAAACAGTGCCCGCTTTAATCGATTGCTTCTGGTTGTCTGGTAGCTTTGCAGACTCGATCGGTTGTTGCTTGAGAACGGTATCAACCAAGATTTTGAGTTGCAACATAAAGCACTCCTGTACAGGTGTAATTGCAGGATATGACAACATCAGATCAAATCTATTTTGCGGATAGAATTCTTTTCGATTTGCAGCCTGTTTCTTAAGAGAGACGAAGAAAAATTTTAGATAGCGGTAGGATTTGCACTACTGTTTCTGAGGGTAGAGCGTTGCAACAAGAGCTTTTACAAACTGAGATTACGCTAGAAAATCCTGAAATCGCCGTTGTGATTCGTCCCGATTTAGGAGCGCGAATCGATCGATTACTGGATAAACGCACGAATCACAATTGGATCTGGCATCCACCGCACTATGATTCAACCCAAACGAGATCGATCGAGATCGGGGAATCGTTCGATCGACATTGGACAGGTGGCTGGGATGAAATCTTTCCAAACGATGCCGCTGGCGAGTTCCAAGGGCGGCAACTGGTCGATCACGGTGAATTTTGGTCACAAGCTTGGAAGATTTTAGACCAAGACGAATCGAGCCTCAGATTAGGCTTAACTTGCCAAACGGTTCCCGTCAAAGTTGAGAAAACCATCCGAATCAAGGATGCTCAGGTCGATTTAGGCTATCAGTTTCAGAATCTTTCGGATCAGCCCATTTCGTTTCTGTTCAAACAACATGCCGCGATCGCAATTGAACCGGGAGACGAAATCATTCTCCCTGACTGTGATATCGAGGCTGTTGTATTAGATTTCAGTCGCATCATCGGACAACCCGGAAAGACGAAATTCCCAACCGCGATCGACAAAAATGGCGAAGTGGTTTATCTCAATCGAACTCCAGAGCAATCTTCACAGCTTCAAGAGTTCTACTACAGTTCGGGATTAGCGATCGGGCAATGTGGAGTGAAAAATCCGCGATCGGGTTCCACGCTGATGATGAATTTTAATTTAATGGATTTTCCGTATGTTTGGATGTTCCAAAGCTACGGCGGTTGGAATGATCATTATGTTTTGGTAATGGAACCTTGTACAACAATGCCGTATGACTTAGAAATCGCACAACAGAATGGAACGATCGCAACTTTAGAACCGTTCCAAATTCAGTATCGTCAATTGAAAGTAAAACTCGATCGCGATTGAATAGAACACAGAAAAGAAAATCGGGAATGGATACCTAACAACATTCCCGACTCCCCATTTCTTAGTGCGTGTCGTCGTGCGCGAAACGATTGTAGAGGAAGTCAAGCGCTTCGTTCCGCAGATCGTAATACAACGGATCTTCCATCACTTGAGCGCGATCGCGAGGACGCGGAAACGGAATCGTCAGAATTTCCCCGATCGTGGCTTCGGGCCCATTCGTCATCATGACTAAGCGATCCGCCAAGAACAACGCTTCATCAATGTCGTGTGTCACCATCAACACTGTACAACCGTGATCCAAACAGATTTTTGCAAGTTCTTCCTGCAATTCTTCTTTGGTGATCGCATCCAACGCTCCAAACGGTTCATCTAGCACCAGAACTTCAGGACGAAGCGACAACGCACGAGCGATCGCTACCCGTTGTCTCATACCACCGGATAACTGAGGTGGCTTTTTCTGAGCAGCTTCAGCCAGTCCGACCATCGCCAAGTGTTCGTTCACGATCTGGCTCTTATCCGCATGGGACTTTTGTGGAAAGACCGAATCGATCGCTAGATAAACATTCTCGAATGCCGTTAACCAAGGAAGCAGCGCATAGTTTTGGAACACCATCATGCGATCTGGACCTGGCTTTTCAACCAGCTTTCCTTTCAGTTTCACTTCTCCTTCGGTCGGAGTCACAAAGCCTGAAACGGTGTTCAACATCGTAGATTTACCGCAACCAGAGTGACCGATCACGCAGATAAATTCACCTTGCTGAACTTCCAGATTAATGTCGGTGATGATCGTTTGAGGACCGCTGCGGGTGTTGTACACCTTCACAACGTTTTCGAGTGTCAAGAATGGTTGAGCCAAGGAAGACCGCACAGTAGGGACGGTCGCGGTTTGTTGTGTATTCATTGCAATGGGGAGATTCATAGGGACAAAGCTCTGTGGTTAAGAATTGACAGCGGAACTAGAGTCAATTCGGGGCATGGTTAAATGCCCCAATCCAAACTAAGCAACGGCTCTCGATGGACGCAGATCAATTTCTGCCATCGTGTAGTCGCGTTTGATTGCCAAACTGTTGAGGTAAGCGATCGGGTCTTCAGCATTGAACGGAATGCCGTCGAACAATTCAATCTTGTTCCGGGCATAGCTCAATTCCGCTAGACCTAACTCGCGTGCGGCGGTACTAAAGACATCCACACGGCAAGTTTTTTCCAACACTTCCACCCAGTTACGCGGCAGAGGAATATCTCCCCATCGCGCCATTTGCGTCATAATCCAAAGTTGCTCAGTCCGGCTCGGACGGTTTGCACCTTCCCCAAAGAATAGATGATGTGCCGGATCAGAGATTCCTAACCCAAGTTGAATATATTCTACCTGAGTTCCTACATATTCTTTACGTGCCAGAATCTGACGAATTTCGGTCGTGTTTGCTGGATCGGCACAGTAGCGACAAGCTTCGAGCAGGGCTTTCACGAGTGCGATATGAGTGTTCGGATACTTCGCTGCCCACTCTTCGCGCACACCGAGAATTTTACCGACGTGACCGCGCCAAATATCGATGTCCGATGCGATCGTGGTTCCGACTCCTTCGCGCTCTGCCCGAAGATTCCAAGGATCACCGACGCAAAATCCATCGATCGTGCCGCCTTTCAAGTCCACCACCATTTGAGCAGGCGGAATGATTTGCAGATGCACGTCTTTGTCTGGATCGATTCCACCCGCTGCTAACCAGTAGCGCAGCAACATATTGTGCATCGAGGACGGGTGAACGACTCCAAAACGGTGCGGGTTTTGGGGAGAACGATCGACCATTGCTTTGAAGTCTTCCAAGGTGTTGATGCCTTGTTCTTTGAAGCGTCGATCGAGCGTAATTCCGTTTCCGTTCCGGGTCATGGTCAGCGACGTAATCACTGCTGGATTATCAGTCTTCTCATTACCGCCGAGGGTGATCCACAAAGGCATACCCGCAGGCATCTGAGCCGCATCAAGGTATCCCACTGTCATTCCGTCTACAATTCCACGCCAGCTTGTCTCACGAGCCAGAGACACTTCATCCAAACCATGTTTGACGAAGAATCCTTTCTCTTTCGCAACTGCCAACGGAGCGCAAGCCGTCAGCGGCACGAATCCGATTTCGAGGTTGACTTTCTCTAAACCATGACGAGCGACGGTTGCAACTTTCTGCGCTCGAATCTTCTTCACGCGCTTCTGTTGGTTCAAGAAGTAGATTAGTTCACTCCGTAAGCTGTAGTAGCTAGGGTGCTTCACGACTTCCATCCGACGACGAGGGCGAGGAATGTCCACATCAAGAATGTTCCCGATTTTAGAACCCGGCCCATTCGTGAGCATGACAATTCGATCGCTTAACAGTACCGCTTCATCCACGTCGTGCGTGACCATGACCGCAGTCACCTGGTTCTCTTCGCAAATCTTGATCAATTGCTCTTGAAGGTTCCCTCTAGTCAACGCATCCAATGCACCGAACGGCTCATCGAGCAGTAACAGTTTCGGTTGAATCGCTAGACCACGCGCGATCGACACCCGTTGCTTCATCCCCCCAGAAATTTCGTGAGGATACTTATCGATCGCATGTCCGAGTCCGACCAATTTGATGTATCTCTCGGTCAGTTCTTTGCGCTCATCAGGAGACTTTTCGGTGAGAACTTCATCGACTGCCAATCCCACGTTTTCGCGGACAGTCAACCAAGGAAGCAGCGAATAGTTTTGGAACACCACCATGCGATCGGGGCCCGGTTGTTTCACCGTTAATCCTTCGAGGGTGACAATCCCACCCGTTGGGTTGTCCAAACCTGCAATCATGTTGAGCAAGGTGGACTTACCGCAACCAGAGTGACCAATCAGTGAAATGAACTCGCCTTTTTTGATTTGGAGATCGATGCCTTTGAGTGCGAGGTACTCATTCCCGCCGGGAAGCGGGAAGGACTTTTCAACCTGTTCGACAGAAACGAAACTTGTCATGTGCTTGTCCTCCCCTGGAAATTACTGTTTAACGATGAGGCTTTGAATCCAACCGATAAAGCGATCGAGTAGCAAACCAACTGCACCGATGTAGATCAACGCCAGAATCACTTCGCTGATGTAGTTGTTTTGATACGCTTCCCAGATGAAGAAACCGATTCCAACAATACCGGACATCACGATTTCAGCCGCGATAATTGCCAACCATGCAAGACCAATCGAAATTCTTAAACCGGTGAAGATGTAAGGCAGAGCAGAAGGGAGCAAAATCTTGAAGAAGTATTTCTTGGGCGAGATTTGCAGTACCTTTGCAACGTTGTTGTAGTCTGCCGGAATTTCTTTCACACCAACAGCGGTGTTAATCAAGATGGGCCAAATTGCAGTAATGAAAATCACGAACAGAGCAGCAGGTTCATTCTTTTGTAATGCTGCCAACGAGATCGGAACCCAAGCAAGTGGCGGAACGGTACGCAGGAACATAAACAGCGGATCAAGCGCTTTCGAGATCAGCGGCTTGGTTCCAACTAGAATCCCGATCGCAATTCCAACGATCGCAGCAGCAGTATAGCTAAATGCAACCCGCTGCAAGGATGCGAACGTTTGCCAGAAGATCCCTTTATCCGTACCGCCTCGATCGAAGAACGGATAGAAGAGCAGTTCACGAGTCCGCTCATCTGTCCACAAGCTCGACGGTGGGGGCAACAGAATTACTTTTGATGCGGAAAGCAGTTCCCAAATGATCAAGAAGATTGCGATCGCGACCAAGGGAGGTACAAGATCTTTTCCAAGCTTTGATAGATTAATTCCACCGAATCCAGCTCTACTCTTACCCAACGTAGCTGTCATGTCGATTCTCCTTACTGCAATTGAGACTGTGCAAACATCCTGTTCCTAGTCGCAACTAGGCTTTCAAACTCTTGAACTTCAAACTGTCGAGGTAGGCTTGGGGTTTGGTCGAGTCAAACTCCGCACCATCAAAAAACTTCTCAACGCCGCGCGTCGTTTGTTGGGGAATGTCAGACGATGCAATTCCCAATTCCTGAGCGGCTTCTCTCCAGAACTTCTCGCCGTTCACCTCGTTCACAATGCGATCGGCTTGGCTCAATGCTCCTTCTGGCAAATATCCCCAGCGCACGCTTTCGGTGAGGAACCACATATCATGGCTCTTATACGGATAGGAGACACTGCCTTTGCCGTCTTTCCAGTACTTGACTGCGAGTTCTGGATTGTTTTCGGCTCGTTTGGTATCGCCTAACTGATACTCACCCGCAAACGGACCTCGGAGGAAGTTCGGCGGAACATTGAAGAAACGACGCTGTGCCAAGATGCGAGAAAGTTCCTCTTTGTTTTGCGGTTGGTCACACCATTGTTGAGCTTCCATGATCGCTTTGAGCAGAGCTTTGGTCGCTTTCGGATTTTTTTCAATCCACTCTTTGCGAACTGCAAGATATTCTTCTGGGTGATACTGCCAAATCTGAGCGGTCAAAACTGAAAGGAACCCAATGTTGTCGCGCACAATCCGGTAGGGCCAAGGGTCGCCAGTACTAAAGGCATCCATTGTTCCGGTTTTCATGTTGGCAACAGTTTGCGACGCAGGGACTGCCATTAAGTTGATGTCATTGTTTGGATCGAGTCCATTTGCCGACATCCAGTACCGAATCCAAAAATCTTGATTGGCTCTAGGGAACGTATAGGCTGCTTTGAACGGGGTTCCCGCTTTCTTCATTTCCCGAATGTACTCTGCTCCCCCCGATTGAGCCAGATTCAATTCAAAGCCTTTACCCGCATGTTTATTGGCAACTGCAACACCGTTTCCGTGTGTGCAAAGTTGCGCCAAAACCACCATTGGGATTTTGCGGTTGCCTTTGGTAATCAAACCTTCGCTCAACATATGGGGCATCGGCATTTGCCATTGTCCACCATCGATTCCGCCGTTTGCTGAACCGAGTTCTGCGTTATCACGAGCTGCACCCCAAGAAGGCTGTTTTGCGATCGTCACATCGGTCATGCCATGTCGGGCGAAGAATCCTTTCTCTTGAGCAATAATCAAAGGGGCAGATTCAACGATCGCGATATAACCGAGTTTGATTCGAGTAGTTTCAGGCAGTTCAGTGGGCGAAAGGGAAAGCGTTTGAGCTTTCGGGGACAGATCAGACGGGGAAGGCGGCGTGAGAGTACACCCCTTCAAACTAACGGCTCCTGCTGCTGCACTCGCCGTCCATAAGAACTTTCGGCGCGTCAAGAGGGTGAATTCGGTCATGTCGAGTCTCCAAGGATAGCAAGGCGGCTCCCACACAAATCGCAGGATTTGGGGGAGTGTCACAGAAGCGAATGGCTCGTCCACAAAATGACTTGAATCATTTACTCAGCACTCAGCGTTGTTGATATAAACAAATTTGAGATCGCTGAATCTTAGGTGTGATTTGCGGTCACAGAGAGCGAACCACGCTTACATATTTTTACGAGAAAAATAACTGTCTTTTTGAACGTTGAAGAAATGATTGAGTTGAATCAATCGTTTCTATGTGTTCGGGCATCCATACGGTTGAATGTATTAAATTCAACTGTTGGATTGAAATAAGATTATCGTCTTTATGAACGCCCGTCTAGGTGTAAATGCCGCTTGAACTAATGAAATTCTAAATTCAAACAATAAGAAATTTAACTGCATCCTAATCGTATCTTTGGTTGGTATTGAGATGAATAAATAGTTGAGCGAAATTTCGCCGTTTTTTGGTCAATTTTCTAATGAATGAACTCACCAAAGTATGAGTATAGAAACAGTAAATTGTGCAGTGTGGATCAAATCAATTGTTGCGATCGCTCAGGAATTTCTCGGAAATACTGAGGTTTAAGTAATCGCTATTGGTAACATATACAGTCCTTCGCTCAAAGGGCAATCGAGTAATCTGAAGTAAGTTTTCTAAGTGTGACTAATCGTTAAGATAAATTTCGCAAATGTAATGTTTTACAATCTGTCTTTTGACGAAGAGAAATCTCCAGAGCCAGCATGGGCATTGATGGGGACTGCTCATCGATTGATGTTTAAGAGATGAATGATGAAGACAATTCAGAAACTGAGAACACTATTTGTATCGATCGCACTTTCGGCTGTCTTTTTATTGGGAATGGATTCTCCTGCTCTGGCGGCGGATGCAGCGACGGGTGCAAAAGTGTTTAATGCGAATTGTGCAGCTTGTCATGCAGGCGGCGGCAACGCAATTAACCCAGCAAAAACGTTGAAAAAAGATGCGCTCGTTGCGAATGGAAAAGACACGGTTGAAGCGATCGTGACTCAAGTTACAAATGGCAAAGGGGCGATGCCTTCGTTCAAAGGTCGCTTAAATGATGACCAGATCCAATCGGTTGCCATGTACGTTTTGGATAAATCTGAGCAGGGTTGGTAAGCGGATTTCGGGATTCAGGATTGAATAGAGGGTAAGGTGAAGAGGCTATAGCAATCCGGTTTGAGTTGTGAAATTCG
>JADEXW010000340.1 GCA_015206935.1 Pseudanabaenaceae cyanobacterium LEGE 13415
TTTTAATTCTGCTTCAGTTGCGGGCGAGCCGGACTGTGTTCGTAATTTTTCCAAGCGACGAAGGGCAAGCTCAACTTGAGCTTGCCCTACTGCATCAGAATCAAGACATCGTCGAACCTCAGTCTGGAGGATGTGAAATGCTCGATCGTTTAAACGCTTCATCGACACGAAACCCTATAACAATGCAATGTTTCTAGGGTTCCCGTGAACAAACGAGAGACAAACCTAAGAATTGGTTGTTTGGGTTGCCAGCATTTGCTTGAGTTTTTCCAGTTCTTGTGCCCAGCGCGGATCGGGTTGAACCGAATCCGGGTCTGAGGAAGAAGTGGAAGTTTTGCGCGACTTATTATTGTTGTTGCCGCCGCCTTTATTACGCTTGCCACCCGAAGATGCGCCACCAGAAGGAGCAGTAGCAGCAGTTTCTTCTTTCTCTTTCGATCGAGGCAGCGCCTTTTCGATCTTGATCGGGTTGTCTTTGATGCTGACACCGTTATATTTCTCGATGAATTGATCCGCCAATTCATCCGATTTCACGGTGACAAAGCCAAAGCCGCGACACTTTCCAGTTTTACGATCGGTAATCAATTTTGCCGAGACTCCTTCGCCTGCATCCGCAAATGCCGCTTCGAGGTCTTGCCGACTTAAATCTTCGGGCAAATTGCCCACATATAAACGAACTGACATATCGAGACACCTCCAGACTTTGATCCTAATACACGATGCAGACGCTTACCATACGTCTCTTCAGTGACACTCTGTTTTTGTTGGCTCAGGGTAGACTCTACAGACATTCCCGTTTCCCTCGCTCGCCAACCTTACACGGGTTTGCGATCGGTTTGCTCACTGTTCCAGAATTCTTAAACTGAACCCGGACAGTCTAACGTATCCGATCATCACCTTTAGTGTTTGGAAATGACTGGAGGATTGAGATCCAGCAACTAAGTTACTGTGTCCCCAGGATATGCGCCACTCTTAAAGGTATCATGCTCGTCTATCAGATTCGAGCGAACTGCGTAATTTCCCCCTTGAGTGCTATTTCGATCGTTAGAGTGACCGTCATGAGGACGATATAAAAACCAGCCGACTTGATGGATCGACTGGTTCAGCTTGCTGTGTTGGGAGGAGAAAAACCTGAGACTGAGAGTTCTGAAAGTCGATGTACGAATCGACTGAGCCACTGCCAGAATGTGTTGGACTCCTTGTGAAGAAATGTAACACTATGACCACAAAAAATGCAACTATTCTTTACAGGATTTGAGCGATACCTAAAAGAATGGCAGCGATCGCAATGGTGAATGACCAGGTTGGCTGTCCTGCACGAATCAGCGATTTGGTTCTAATCGTGTCAATGTCGATGTAAGGGGTGTCAGTGCGGCGAAACCATCCGGTGGCGATCGCGGTTTGTCCGATTGGAAAGGAGTAAAGAAGATTACCGATCGCACCGAATTGAGAAGTGAAGTGCAGTTTGATTAATCCGGTTTCAGTTTGGAGGAAAAGATCTTGTGCGAGTTGGTTCGAGGCTCCCGATCGACCGATGAGAACTCCTTCTAATTTGATCACAGGACTATTCATGAGGGTTAAATCAGGACGAGTCAGAAGATCGGTTAAATCGGTTTCAGGATTGCGCGATTCTGGGAAAAAGCGATTGAATTGAACAATAGAACCGATTCCGAATCCGATTAGGGCAAAGCTTGGAAAGAGACTGTAATCACTGGCTAACCAATTGAATCTGAAGTTTCCAATTGCAAATAAGGCTTGGGCAATGAGCCAAAGAATTGAAGCGATCGTTAATCCCATCAAAGTTCCAACGATCGGCGCAAATTGAAGTAAGTATTTCTTTTTCGCTGGACTAGAAACGTTAATTTCTACTTCAGAGTCAAGATGCCATAGTTCACAGTAATTCATCAGTTTTTCAAGCCGAGTTCCCAATGAGAAAGTTTTATTTGTAAAATCCCATTGAAATAGAGTTGATAAAGAAACTCGATCGAATAATTCTTCAAATAGAATTGCGCTCCGATACCCAACCGGATTGAGAAGCTCAAAACTTTCTAATAAGGGATTCGTTTGTTTATCATGCTTAATCGTTTGAGCCGTTACGATCGCAGTTTTAATCAAAGCGCGTGTTAGTCCGTTTGGATTTCCAGTGAGATTACAAGCAGTACGATCGCTATACACTGTTCTTTGATTTGAGAGCCAAAGTCCTGACCAGCGGAAGACCCAGAAAAAGCCGTATGCGATCGCAGAAAAAACGGTAAAAAGATCCGCACTCATTTGAACAAGTTTCGTTAGAATCTTCTTGTTTAACTTGATTTTTCTAAGTCGATCGCTCCCCATTGCAAACAGTTGATAAACCGAATAAGGAATCTGTAAAACTACACTAATCAGTGACAGAATTGTAAAATCCCAATGAGCAATATGACCACATTCGCCTGCGTAAATTGCTGCAATTTCTTCCTCGTTCAAACTGTCTAAAAGTCCTTGACTAACTACAATTCGAGCGAACTTTGGTAGGCAGCCATAAGTGATTGCAATCGGTGCAGAAGTTGGTAGGATTCCAAGTTTTGGAATGGGAATCTTTTGCTGTTGAGCAAATCTTTGGATCAGACGATGCGTTTCGGGACTATGACGAGCGATCGCGGCAGTTGAAAGCGGTTTTAATCCATATAATCCTGTCAAAATCGCATCCAAAATCCACGGAGATGCCACAAACAAAATGAGCAACCCAAATCCGAATTGCAACACTGGAATCGATTGATCTGGAAGTTCAGCCGTCCGGAGAAACAGCCGTGTCAGAAGTGCATATCTCGCCCAAGAAATCGAACCTACTACCCAATGAATTAAACAAAGCGTGGCAAACAGCGCGATCGTGCTTTCAAGCGCTGCCCACTGTAATCGAGAAGGATTGAGACGAGGAAGCGGGTTCCAGCGTTGGGCACGTGCCGCATTTTTCCAAACGTGCGGCGATTCAGATGAAATAGATTGCTCGATCGATTCCATCTGAATGGGTTCCGAAGCTACCGGGGTTTGAATTTCTGGCGTGGGTCGTTTGCGGCGAATGGATTGAACGGCGGGATCAAGGGGAACAAATCCAGGATCGACCGGAGTGAGCTTTGCTATCGTTTGGGTTGCCCACGATCGAACTTTTTCATGCTGGCTCTGTTGAAGTTCTTGACAAAGTGCGATCGCAGCTTCGGAATTTTTGCTCTGAATATAAGCTTGTACCAATCCCATCTTGGCTTTGAGCGCATCAGGGTGATCCACTGATTGAGCGCTGAGGAAATGGGTGAACTGTGCGATCGCGCTTTCGGTTTGTCCGGTTTGGAGTGCGGCTAATCCTGCTTCGAGTGCAGTCAGATCAGAAGCGGACTCCGAAAAAGAAGACATAGGGTTCCCTGAATGACAGCGATTCTAGAGTACCCATTCAAAAATTTAAAAAGACGCGAGCTAGAGAATGCTTTTTGCTTCGGTTAAATCGGCTAAAGCCCCCTAAATCCCCCAAATTTGGGGGACTTTGAAGAACAGAAAATTTCTAGAATTCTGGAAATTCTTCTTGCTCAAAGTCCCTCAGAATGGGGGATTTAGGGGGCGATCCTCAGAGTAATAGTCAATCAGATGATTTACTCACTCTAAAGAATCAGCATGAAAAGACCCGCAGATTTTGCTTCTACGGGTCTTCTTTCCTTAACAACCTAAATCGAAACTGGAGCGGTCTTTTCCTGATACAGCGTCACAATCAAATTCAGCACATCATCCACACCGAGATTATCTGATTGAATCTCGATCGCATCTGCCGCCTTCCGCAACGGTGAAATCGCACGAGTACTATCTTTACGATCGCGCTCGAAAATCGCTTGCTCCAATTCCGCCAAACTCACTTCCGGTTGTCCCAGATTCTTCAAATCAAGCTGTCTCCGACGTGCCCGTTCTTGAATCGAAGCGGTTAAATAAATCTTCACTTCCGCATCTGGGAACACATGCGTCCCAATATCGCGCCCATCGACGACAATTCCGCCGCGCCGACCATAACTCTGCTGCTGTTTCACTAACGCTTCTCGAACTGCCGCTTGAGCCGCGATCGTGGAAACATGCGCTGTAACTTCCGGAGTGCGAATCGTTTGGGTCACATCTTGACCGTTCACGAATACGATCGGGGTCGCCGTATCAGTCTGGAAATCGATCTCACACTGATGCGCCAATTCTGCCACAGTCGGTTCATCATTCAGATCCGCGCCCGATTGCAGCACAAACCAAGTGAGCGCCCGATACATCGCGCCCGTATCCAGATAAAAAAGTCCCAACTTTGCCGCAACTGCTTTTGCAACCGTGGATTTTCCTGCACCCGCAGGACCATCGATCGCAATCATCGGACGACGATCGCGCAGTGTACAGTTATCAATCAAGCGGGTCGAACCCAATCGCGCAGCCAGCGCTAACAACCCTTCATCGGTCACAGTCTCTAATGATTTCAGCGTCATCGGATCAACAAGTTCGATATACTCCGGTCGCAGGTCAGGCACTTTTTCGAGTTCCTGTTTCACTGCCTGAACTAAGGTAGCACTTACGCGCTCTCCAGATCGAAACAGTTTTTCAGCTTGTGATAATCCTCGATAAAGCGCCGTTGCCTTTAACCTTTCTTCATCAGTTAGATATTGATTCCGGGAACTTAGAGCTAAACCGCTTTCCTCCCGCACGATCGCACAAGGCACGATCGTAATGGGCAGATTTAAATCCTTCACGAGTTGTTGAATGATTGCCAATTGTTGCGCGTCTTTTTGTCCGAAATAAGCGCGATCGGGCTGTACGATATTGAAAAGTTTCGTGACAATCGTCGCCACTCCTTCAAAATGCCCTGGACGAAATGCGCCACAAAGTCCAGTGGTAAGTTCCTTCGGCGGCTGAATCCTTGTAGGAGTCGGGGGATCAACTCCCATTTCTTTAGGATTCGGAGCGAAAATCACATCGACTCCAGCTTTTTCGCAAAGTGTACGATCGCGCTCTAACATTCGAGGATAGCGACTGAGATCTTCATTCGCTCCGAATTGCAGAGGATTGACGAAAATGCTGACAACGACGATCGCATTTTCCTGTCGTGCGCGTTCAATCAAACTCAGATGTCCTTCATGCAACGCGCCCATTGTTGGAACGAATCCGATCGACAATTCCACACCATCCGTCGCGATCGAGTGTTGTCGTTGTAACTTTAAGTAGCACCGCAATCCCGCGACGGTCGTAAACAGGCGCACAATCTTCTATCCCCTTTATACAAATCTATCTAAGTTTAGTGAATCCCTAGACATTTGAAAGTGCTAGATTGCGAAGCCTGTGATTTTTAGAGATCTACGGCATCGACACTTGCCAGAATTTAAACAGTTGATTGCCAACCGATTCGGGATGGAAAAAATGAAAGAAATGTCTGCCACTCGGACAGCGCCACAGTCGATCGCCTAACTTTAACATGCGGCTCCATTGAGCATGAGCATGTCTGTCAATCACTGAATCATCTTTTGCAGCACCGACAAATAATGGAACCTCTACACCGCCTTTGGGCAATTGCACTAATTCATAGAGCGAATGCAAGTTAGGCGAAGTTTCCAGATCTCGATCGAGTAATGCAACAAAGGCTTGAGGATGAAACGGCAGGTCTTTACCAAAGAGCGATCGCACATTCTGCGCTAAAACTTGATGACGGCTACAAGGGAGTAACTTTCGTTGCACATAGTAATGAGCGTGCCAAGTAATAGCGGGTTGTGCAGCAACACTGAGCAAAGATAGAGACTTCACTCGTTCAGGAAAGCAACGAGCATAAAGCAATCCGATCACGCCACTCATTCCATGACCTGCAATATGAACAGGTTCGGAGTGAGTTTCTAGGTACTCATGAAGCAATTCTACAGCCGCAGAAAGAGAACTCGGTTCGTCGGGCGATTGTTCATATTGCCATTGAGCGATCGTCATTTGTTTAGAAAGGTACTGAATCAAAGGTCGATCGAGGGTTTTGACTCCAGCACTTGCACTAATCCAAACGACATCCGGGATACCATTCATC
>JADEXW010000341.1 GCA_015206935.1 Pseudanabaenaceae cyanobacterium LEGE 13415
GATATTTGATCGCTATATCTAATGAAATCGTAACAATCGTACAGAGCGTTTGTAGCACTTCCAGAAAGGCAGGTTCCAAGGATTGGCAGCTAAACATTGCTAACACGCCTAAAACGCGATCGTTCGCAATCAACGGATAGCCCGCAAATCCGCAGATATTATTCTCGATCGCCCATTCTCGATCGCCCACCCAGGATTCCGCAGGCAGATTATTGCTGAGAAACGACACCCGATTTAGCGCAATTTTGCCGACTTTGTAAGCGCCAATGGGCACTCGTCCAAACCTGCCATCAATCCGGGTCGATAAACCTGAGGATGACACCAATTTCAGCACACTCTGATTCGGTTCTAAGAGCCACAATCGCGCCATTGCACCCGAAAATCTTTCGACCAAACCCAAAGTCACCGATCGCGCAATTTCTTCCGGTACTAGACAGCCCGAAAAGCTTTGAGCAATCTCGTTGACCTGCTGGAGATCAAACAAGATTCGATTCGGATCGGCATTAAACTCAGCCATAGACCTCCGATCGATTGCAACAGCGTGACCCACCGTAGCGCGATTCCCGAACGAAAACTGATCCTTTGCGAACGATCTTAACGAGGATTCATAAATCTCTATTGAGTGGATTGAGACGATCTTCGCTTCACGCGCTAGTGTTAGAGAACACGATATCGGAGACTCCGCTAAAATGGCAACGAAACAGCAGTTTAACAGTTTTGATGAATTAATCTCTGGCGCTCAAACGCCCATTCTGGTAGACTTCTACGCGACTTGGTGCGGTCCTTGCCAAATGATGTCCGGCTTCCTCGATTTGGTGAAGGATAGCCTTCAAGATCAGGTAAAAATTGTCAAAATCGATGTCGATAAGTATCCTGAGATTGCAAGTCAGTATGATATTTCGGCACTCCCGACTTTAGTACTGTTCAAAGAAGCGAAACCCGTCGATCGCATCGAAGGTGTCCTAAGACCGCAACAACTCATCGATCGAGTTCAGCCGTTCCTCTAAAATCTGAACTCGTACTCAAACACACCTTGACTATCACCAGAGAAGTTAGTAGATCCCCGGAAGAGGAAGTTATCGTTGAATCGATAGCGAATCCCAAACTGAGTGGGTTGATCTGCCGTTAACACTCGCAACACCGATGCAGACAGGTTGCGAGTGATATCGACCCCAACTTCAGCCGCAAGCCCAAGCGTGGAGCCGCGCTGTTGACCTCGATCGAGCAAGGTTGGAAAGAGCCGAAAATCGCTCAGACCCAGTGCATTTCCAATAAAGCCTTGAATGTTCGTCAACAGCGCTGACCCCGCCAGGTTCGCAATTCCTAACGTACTATCGCCCCGTCCTAAAGTATTCACAAATCCACCGCCAATCAGCGAAACAATCTCATTGCGGCTGCGACCTGGACTACTGGTGAGTTCTAAGTTCTCGAACAGTTGGCTCGCAGGTCCAGCCACTCTCGCTTGAATTCGCACAGTTCGGAGTGTACCAAGGTTCGCCACCGCAACCGAATCATCAATAAACTCTGCACTTCCGGGAGCCGCGACCCGACTCCGAGTGACTTCTGGAACCGATGCAATTAAGCGCACATTCAGCACTGGATCAAGACCGCGATCGCGTTCAAAAATTGCGGTCTGTGGATAGCCTCGCTCTAACACAAACTGAGTCGTAAATAAATTTACCTGTCCGCTTCTCAGGCGAATCGTTCCCTCTGGTTTGGGTGAATCTAATGTTCCGGTCACATTCAAATCTCCAGCCGCCACAAAGTTAATTAACGGGGCGCGAACGATTTGAACGCGATCGCCTAAAACAAGCCTTAAATTATTAAATCTCACCCCTGTTTGAACTCCGGTTCGGCTGTTCGTGGGTATGGTGGGTGTTCCGCCTGCGGCTTCGGTGTCTGGAAGTTGAATCTGTCCGTTTGCAAGCTGAACTTGCCCACCAATTTCGGGAGCTAATGCGGTTCCGGTGACAGCAATATTTCCGGTTACGCCTCCTTGATAAAGTCCTCTACGATCGATACGAAGTCGATCGAGCGTAATTTGCAACGGATTGTTCGGATCAGCATCAGAAGCGACAAAGATCGGGAGGACTCCTTTCGCAACGACTTGCCCATTGTCGAACTGTCCTTGTACCCCTTCAACGTTAATACGATCGCGGTTAAATACAATCGATCCATTAATGTTCGTTAGAGGGGCTTGAAGTGCAGTTGCTTCGATCGTGGCTCCATTCAAATTGATTGCACCGACGACTTCTGGGCGCAGTAAGGTTCCTGAAACATTCAATTTCACTGCACCTTGACCCCCACGCCAAGCGAGTTGGGGCACAAATAGATTCAAGACTGCGAGTCCTTCGTTTCTCACATCAACATTGAGACTAATTGCGTTGCTATCGGGTCGAACACTCTCTGGCAAAAGTTGGTAAGGAATGCTGCCGTCAATCCGGACAGGTTGATTCGGTGCGGTTGCAAGTGCAATATTGCTACCAAAGTTCAGGCGAGCATTGTTGTAAGTAAAGTTGCCTGTGGCAGATTCGACCGGGGTGGCATCAAGGAAACCATCGATCACTTGAATCTGTCCGACGACAGAAGGATTCGTGCGAGTGCCGCTAATCGTCACTGTTGAATTGAGCCGACCATCAATGCCGAGTGGGAGTGGATAAAAGCGATCGATTTGTTCGATCGGTAAGTTCTGAGCGGTTAACTGTCCGAATTGCGTCTCTCCGCCGAACTGTCCGGTTAAGTTAATCTGAGAGTTACCCGATTGAATTCTGAGTGGCTGTAAGCTGACAACGCCATTGTTGACACTACCCAAAGCAATCACAGATTCAGCCGTGATAATACGATCGTTGACGGGTTGCAATTGTCCATCGACTAAGCGAATTTGTGCTTGATACGGACGATATTCAACATTCTGCGCTCTTAGATCAAAGTCTGCTTGTACACCTTGTGAACGTGAAGCACTGACTGTGATTTCGCCCCCAAAGTTACCGCGTACATCTGCGGTTTGAGGAATTCGATTTTCTGCGATCGCTTGATTGTTCAGTCGCAATAGAGCATTAATCTCAGAGAATCGCCGGATTTGATTGAGTAAGGAAGCTTGTGGATCACCGACTGGAACTGTATTGAGTGCATTCGCGCGATCGTAGTTCGGAGCTTGTGCGCCACGAGTAAAATCTTGCAGATCAAAGAATTGTAAGCCTCCGAGAACATCCTCAATTCTGCCTTGTGCGATCGTGATTTTGCCATTAAATCTCGGTTCAGATCGCAGATCCACATTCCCTGCGATCGTATATTTGCTCTGTCCTTTCGTGAAAGTTGTATCACTAAATTCAAAAACATTGTTCCGATTTACAAAAGCAGTCGTAGCAACATCTGTTTGGAATGTTCCAATTCGCAGATTTTGTACGGTTGCATTGCCATCAATCACCCGTAATCGATCGAGGTCAATATTCAGATTGCCTGCTAATGTTCCACCGACATTCCCAAATTGAGCAAGATTAACACCCGGAAGGACAAATCCATCGATCGGAAATTGTTGAATTGCAACTTGAAATACGTTCCCTCTAGTCTGTCCTACTAAAGTCGCTTGGTCGCGTTGAACGATTAGCGATCGAGGTCTGAAGTTCGGTTCTAAGTTCAATGCAATCCGATCTTGAGTGCCTCGAACATTCAGATCAAAGCCGCGTGGAAGTAGATTCAAAGTTCCACTCAACACTGGATCGAAAGTGACTCCATTCAGCGATAGTCCTCGAACTGTGACGTTACTCACCACTCTTGGACTATCTGGAGTTCCGGTAATCCGTCCATTCAAATCGACTGCTCCAGCCAGTTGAGTCACTGGAGGACGCGGAATCGGCAAATTATTCAAATCATAGCCCGTCGCTTGAACCGCTAAGTCAAGCCCTGTAATTCGCGGTGTTCCGGTGACATCTGCCAGAATTACGCCATTCGCTCGAAATCCTTGTGCGGTCGCCTGCGGAATGTTCAACCGCTGACCATCCCAATTAATCTGAGCGGTTAAAGGTTGATCAATGATTGCAATACCTTGAGACAATCTCACCTGTCCCTCTGCTCGAATTGCATCCGGTCGAAGTTCATCTAACGCGCCTGCTAATCGAACATTACCACTCAGATCACCGCGCAACTGTGGAGAAAATTGATTGAGTGCAATGCCAGCAATTTGAGTATCCGCCTGGAATCGTCCCGCGATCGCATTAAAGTTCGCATTGATCGACCCATTCCCGTTCGTGAGTCTTGCTTGTCCTCGCGCTTGAACATTGTTCAATCCTGGTGCATTCAATGATCCTGCTAGTTCTGCATTTCCATTGATCAATCCTTGAACTTGTGGCGCAAATTGACTCGCTTGCACATTAGAAGCTTGAACGGTTCCTTGCCAACGTTGCCCGATCGTTCGTCCTTGAGCGGTCACGGTTCCGCCTGCGACTTGGAACACTGCATTTCTCAGAATCGTATTGCCACCTGTGACAATGACTTCACCCGTACCGGGATAAGTCGCTTCTGGAGCTTGGAACTGTGCAATAGTCTGAACTTGATCCAATCGTCCAATGATTTGCCCTCGTGCATTCACGCGCCCAACCGTGATCGGCAAAGTTCCACTATTGTAGAGTTGTGCGATCGTATCTCCCGGTAGGTTCTGAGCTTGATAATTAATTGCGATCGATTGTGGTGCAGCTAAATTCAAGTTGCCATTTGCAACCACAGTTCCACCCACTTCAGGAACCGCGCGAATGTTCGTTAAAGCTAAGTTCAAGGTTTCTGTATCGAGGCGAAAATCAGTGCTAGCTTGAGTCAAATTAATGCGATCGACTCTAGCCGTTTTAGTGTTCCGAACTCGACCTGTGATAATCGGGCTTTCTGGTTCTCCTGTCACTCGCACATCTGCGGTTGCTTCCCCGGTTGCATCAAACGGGAGATTGACTTTGAATGTATCAAAAAAGTCCTCAACCCGAACTGCTCTAACATTAGCAGAGAGATTGTAGCCTTTCTCAGTATCAATCTTTCCATTTGCAGTCAGTGGAATCTTTCCAAGCTGCGATCGCACTTTATCCAAAACAATCAACGTATCATCGATTTGTAAGTTACCTGATGACTTAGTAAACTCTGGCTCAAGCTGCGGAATCTCAACGGTAACTTCTTTGAAATCAGCGGTTCCTTTGACCACTGGACGCTGATTTGGTCTCAGTTGAACGTTTACATTACCATTGGTGCGACCTTGCTTGAGATTGATCGGAAGCTTGACTAACCGATCGATTTCCGCAACTAAAAAATTCTGTCCTCGAATGTTCAGATTCGAGTTTAGACCGTTCTGAACCAGCGTTTCTCCTTTGATGTCGATCGTCCCTTGCTTCGTCGATTCACCATCGAGATCATAAGCAATCCGCCGATTGTTATCAAAGAAATTTGCAGCGCCTGTAACTTGCTGCAATGTCACCGGAATTCGTTGTTGTCCAGGCTTCGGAAACGCATCTAATTCAACATTGCCATCTCTAAATCGAATCTCATCAAGCTGTGTTTTGATCAGTCCTTGTTGCTCTTGAGCTTTGATCTGTGTTTTCACCCAAACCCCATCTTTATCCTGATCCAAATACACATCGGGTTGCAGCAATGTGATGTCTAGATTCAACGTGCGGGTGAGCAACAATTGTAACAAGTTAAAATTCACTTCCACCCCTTCAACCGACGCGCGATCGCGATCATTCGGAGTGGCTGGAATCGAACTTTTACCAAAGCGCAAACTCGTTAACGAAAAGCCTTCGACTTGTCCCAGATCCACAGGTCGATCGAGCAATTCGCTTAAATTTTGTTCGACCAGCGGCGCAAGATCATTCTGTACGAATTTTGACCCGTACCAGAGACCCGCACCAAGTCCTAAAGCGCTGAGAATTGCGATCGGGACTCCGACGCGACCGAGTAGCACAAGCCACAAGCGACGACGAGCGGGAGTTTCGGGGCGATTGTTGGGATCGGGGGATTGAGTCATCGGGTTAAATTCCGATAGAAAGCCAATCTACCATTACC
>JADEXW010000342.1 GCA_015206935.1 Pseudanabaenaceae cyanobacterium LEGE 13415
CTGGTAGACGCACCACACTCAAAATGTGGCACCGAAAGGTATGAGAGTTCGATTCTCTCTCCGCCCATCTTAATCATTTAAAAGTTTGCATACAGTAAATTCGGCAGTCCATTTTTGAGGTAGAATGTGCAACTGCTTACCTGAAGTAAGTACACATTATCTTGAATTGGGCTTTAGTCTAAGAGGTTGGGTCAGTGTCAGAGCTAGCACTAGATATTTTTGAGACAGAAGTAGCTATTGTCCGGGATTTGGAATTAATTGACCAAACGAATCCGCAGAGTTGGCACAACAAATTGATCCTGGGTGATTGTCTAGAAGCGCTACGGCGACTCCCTTCTGAAAGTGTTGATTTGATTATTACTTCGCCTCCCTATGCTGATAGTCGAAAAAAAACATATGGGGGAATTTCTCCAGATCAGTACAACGATTGGTTTCTTGCAAGAGCGATCGAACTAAAAAGAATCTTGAAACCAGAAGGCTCTTTCATTCTCAACATCAAAGAGAAAGTCGTTGACGGACAAAGACATCCGTACGTTTTGAATTTAATATTGGGAATGCAAAAGCAGGGATGGCTTTGGACTGAGGAGTATATTTGGCATAAAAAGAATAGCTATCCTGGAAAATGGTCGAATCGATTTCGCGATTCTTGGGAACGCTGCCTGCATTTTAATAAACAGAAAAAGTTCAAAATGTATCAGGAATCCGTTATGGTTCCAATGGGAGAATGGGCAAAGTCTCGTCTGAAAAACTTGAGCGAAACTGATAAGAAACGCGACAATTCTAAGGTTGAAAGTGGTTTTGGTAAAAATATATCGAACTGGTTGGAACGCAAAATGGCTTATCCAACTAATGTTTTACACTTTGCAACAGAATGCGGAAATAGAAATCATAGTGCAGCTTTTCCTAAAGCGCTTCCTGAATGGTTCATCAAGCTATTTACGACCCTAGATGATGTTGTTCTTGATCCATTTGCTGGTTCTGGAACGTCTTGCGTCGTTGCTAAAGAACTCGGTAGAAAGTATGTAGGAATAGAAATCAAAAGCGAATACTGTGAACTTGCAGAGCTAAATCTCAGCAAAGCGGTTGTAAATACTCGCCTTGTAGAAGATGTCAATCAAAACGACAATGAGGAACCGAATATGGTTAGCTCGGACTCTGAGCCTTATCACAATTATTTAATTCAGCATGTTCTTACGCCCTTCTACGACAGAAGGTTTGAGAAGTTAAGCGAGTTAAAGCTTAAGGATGTACTCAAACGGAAAAATCCTTATTTGTTTAAAGCAAAAAACATTGAGCGTGCCCAAGATTTTGTGGATAGCATTGTCAGCGCATTTCTATCTTCACAGGAAGAAACGCTTTTCGGTAATTTGTTAGAGGGTTTTGCAATCCATATCTCCGAAGCTTTATATGGTGGTTTTAAGTCAAAGTTTAAGAGCGTTGATTTAGAATTTGAGCGCAGTGGAATCTACTACATCGTCGGAATTAAGTCTGGGACGAATTGGGGAAATTCTGACCAGATTGGTAGGATGAAAGACAACTTTAAGGATGCAAAGAATGCTTTAAGAAAGAGGGGCATCACAGGTGAAGTAATTGCTGTTAATGGCTGCATGTATGGAAGAGACAATAAGCCTTTGAAAGAAGATTCAGATCCTGATAAATTCTATTTCAAGTACGCGGGTCAGGAGTTCTGGCAGTTCATTTCGGAAAATCCAAATCTCTATCAAGAAATGATTGTCCCGATCGGGGAGGAGGCGAAGCGAAAAGATGAGCGATTCAAGGAGACTCTTGATGCAAAAGTCAATGAAATGACTTTTGAATTTATGCAGTATTTTACTAGAAATGGTCGGATCGATTGGAGTAAACTTGTTGACTATGTTTCTAAGAAGGGCGATTTCAAGCTAGAACCTGTTTCTAAGCAGATAGAGTTGCCGCTAGATGAGGAAGGCTCAAACTTGTCAGATACTTTAGATTTAGCAGATGCGCTGGATTTTGAGGAGTATGAGAACTCTTAATAAGATGTGTTGATGTTTTCCACAGTTCAGCGATCGCATCAAGCTGTGCCAATTTCAGCAATCAAAATGCCTACTACGGCGCTCCGTTTTGAGTTGGTATCATGTTCATGGACTGATAATCTTTAAAACTTCGATTTCTAAGTCAGGAAATGCGATCGCACAAATCACTCCAGTTTCTAAAGTGAATTGAGTTTGATACAACCCTGCTTCTGGATCTCGCATCACAATGAGTTGATTCGTCTGAATATTCACAATCCAGTACTCTTGAATGCCAAACTCTGCATAAATCCTTGACTTCACTTCTAGATCCTTTTTCAGCGTCGAGTTTGAATACTCAACTAGCCAAAAAATGTTCTCTGGATACGGATGATGCTGTCGATATTCCCGACCGAGCGGCTGACAGATTGCGATATCAGGTTCTGGTTCGCTTCCATTAGGTAAGGTGATGGGTGCTGCCTTTCTGACTCTTGCTCGATCGCCTAAGAGATTGACTAAGTATTGCTGTCCATCTTCTCCTTGTTCAGCATGATCTTCTCCTTCTGGAACCATCTCAATAATCTCTCCATAAAGCAACTCAACCTTTTTATCATTCAGGAGTCCATGTTTGATCATCGCGTGATAGTCCTCGATCGACCATTTCAATCGAGGCAGATCATCGACGGTCATTGCTTTGGGGAGAGTGTTGGTAGGTTCCATTATTTTGTATCCATCCAGTTGCTTCCAGCTCGAATATCAACCATTAACGGCACACTTAGAGACACAGCATTTTCCATCACACGCTTGATCTTGGGCTGCAATTCTTCCCAAGCATCAGGCTCGACTTCAAACACTAACTCATCATGCACTTGTAGCAGTAGATGAGCGGGATAAGCTTTCAGAACTTCGTGCAACTGTGCCATTGCAATTTTGATGATGTCAGCGCTCGATCCCTGAATGGGAGCGTTCGCGGCGGCTCTTAGAGCTTGTGCCTCGAACTGATCGCGCAACTTTAACTTATCGAGTTGGATCTCGTCGGGAGAAGTTCCGCGTAGTTTTTTCACGGAATCAGAGGAGAAATTGAAATAGCGTCTTCGTCCTTCGATCGTTTCGACATAGCCATTTGCGATCGCTTCTCGCTGCATTTGTTGGAGATACTCGAAGACGCGAGCGTAACGAGTGTTGAATCGATCGATAAAGGTTCGCGCTTGAGCCGTGGACACTCCCGATTCACGAGCAAACCGCTGCGCTCCCATGCCATAGATCACACCGAAGTTAATGATCTTGCCCAAGCGCCGTTCTTCAGAAGTAATGTCTTCTTTTTCAAGTAACAATCGGGCGGTGAGTGCGTGAACATCTTCGTTATTGCGGTAAGTTTCGAGCAATACAGGCTCTTGACTCAAATGAGCTAAGATTCGCAATTCGATCTGTGAATAGTCTGCGGCAACCATTATCCAACCTTCTTGGGGAATGAAGGCTTTGCGGATTTGGCGACTAAAAGCAGTCCGAATGGGAATGTTCTGTAAGTTCGGATTGGAAGAAGATAAGCGACCTGTTGAAGTTACAGCTTGGTTGAAATCGGTGTGAACACGATCGGTCTTTGGATTGATTAGAGTTGGAAGCGCATCGACATAGGTTGATTTGAGCTTCGTTAAGGTTCGATGTTCGACGATCTTTGCAACGACTGGATGATCGTCCTGAAGTTTCTCTAACGCTGCCGCATCGGTGGAATAGCCCGTTTTGATCTTGCGGGATTTCTTCTTATCGAGTCCTAATTTGTCAAATAACAAGTCACTCAATTGCTTTGGAGAACCGAGACTGAACTTTTCACCTGCGGCTTCGTAAGCTTCGATCTCAATCCGATCGAGATCTTCTTTCAAGTTCTTAGAAAACTCTTCTAGATAGTGACGATCGATTCTCACACCTGTTGCTTCCATCTCAGCTAGCACAGGTTCAAGCGGTTGTTCGATCTCAATGAGTAATTTGTGCAGCTTCGGAAGTTCTTCAAGTTCCGATCGCAGTTTTGGCACTAGGTTAAACACACCATAAACATCCATGCCGCAATAGTCTGCAACTGCTGGAATGTCTACTTCTCCAATGTGTTTTCCTTTTGGAACTAAGTCGGTATAGTCCTGTGCATGAATGCCTAAGTATCGATAGCTCAGATCACTGAGCTTGTGACTCGCTTCGGGATTCAGCACATAGCTTGCTAACATCGTGTCAAACACAACGCCTGCGAGTTCAATCCCTTGGAAGCGGAAGACTAAGCGATCGAACTTAGCATTTTGAAAGGCTTTTGGATAGTTAACATCTTCGAGGATTGGACGCAGAGCTTCAAGCACGATCGCTTTATCTAAGTTCGTTCCTGAGGTATGACCGATTGGAATGTAAGCGAGTGAATCTGAGCCAGAAGCCCAACAGCAACCAATTCCAACTAAGTCAGCTTTGATCGGATCAAGATCACTGGTTTCCGTGTCCCAAGCGACTGGAGTTTTATCGCTTTTGTGGGTTTTGAGTTGTTTGACTAGCGCATTCAATTTCGCTTCAGTATCAATGATTTGAGGCGCGATCGACACTGGCTCGAACTTTTCTGCGTTCTCGGTTTCCTCCGCACTAAAGAACCACAAATCATCGTCAGAATATTGAGGAATGATTGGAGCTTGTTTTGCAGCTTGTCTTGTTCCTTCTGTTTCGGATAGTTCTGTTTCGCCGCTCAGTTGAGCTTTCCATTTCTCGATTTTGTTGGTGAACGATCTGAACTCTAATCGCTCAATCAACGGTTTAACAGTCGCTTCGTCAAATCCTTGGAGTTTGCAATCCTTTGGATCAACATCTAAGGGTACATCTAAGTGAATTTGCGCCATCCATTGCGAATGACGTGCATCTTCGATTCCGGCTTCTAATTTCTTTTTGACCGCACCTTTAATTTCGTCGATCGATTCATACACTTTCTCTAGCGATCCATAAGTCGTTAACAGTTGAACCGCTGTTTTTTCTCCAATCCCTTTAACACCCGGAATGTTATCAGAGGCATCTCCGCAAAGTGCTTTGAAATCTACGACTTGAGACGGTAAAACACCAAGCTTTTCTTTAACTTGTTCAACTCCAAATTCTTTAGGAGGTGGCGCACCTTTCCCATAGGTTGTACTCATGTAGAGAACTTTGATCTTGTCATCTGAATCAACCAATTGGAACAAATCGCGATCGCCACTCAAAATTCGTACTGTAAAGCCTTCCTGACTTGCTTTCCGCGCCATCGTCCCGATCACATCATCCGCTTCATAACCTTGAGCAATCACGATCGGTAAATTCATCGCCTTCAGCAGTTCCTGAAGATTCTCTAGATCTGGCATAAAATCTTCAGGCGTTTCTGGGCGACCTGCTTTGTACGTTTCATCGGCTTCGTGACGATATGTTGCACCACCGAGATCAAACGCGATCGCTAAATAATCCGGTTTCTCAGCTTCCACAGTTTCGAGTAATGCTTTAAGGAAGCCATAAGACACACTGGTTGGGATTCCGGTTGAAGTGCGTAAGCCTCCATCTCGCCCCTTAGCAAAGGCGAAATAGGCGCGGAATGCCAACGAATGACCGTCTACGAGAACGATTTTGGGAGAAGAATTAGCGCTCAAAATATCGATCTGGGGGAATGAAGACAGACTCCATTGTAGCGAGCGGACGCAGATTCAATCCTCTACTGAAGGAATGCTTTTAGAATCGCGATCGTAATTCTCGAATTGCAACTCCGGTTCCTCGTTCTGCCGCATCTTGTAGACATTGAGATGCGATCGTCTTGATATCAATTCCAGGAAAAAACTGACTCGTCTCTCTCAAAACATATCGATCGTTTTCCAATTGATGAATTAGGAAGCGATTTTTCTTGAATAACCAGACTTCCGGCACTCGGTAAGGTAGATAATCCTCCGCAGCCGTGTAAGTTGTAACATCTATTTCAATCACTAGATCGGGTGGCAGTTCCGTTTGCCAATCGATTCGATCTTTACCGACTGCTGCTTGCCAGTTATCGATGTAGAAACA
>JADEXW010000046.1 GCA_015206935.1 Pseudanabaenaceae cyanobacterium LEGE 13415
GAGCAGTCGCCATTTTTACGTTCAATTTTGATGAGATCCCATTCCATCGATTTGAAGTTCAATTTTGTAGCAAAAAGGAGAAGGAAATTGATGCTCTAAATGAGCCAATGTAGTTGACGGGAGACAGCTGAGTGTGGTGAATGATTTCTGGAACCGTTCATGGAAGTTCATCAGAGATTCGATTGCTTGGCTTGTTACAAACTCCTTACCCTTCCTTCAAAACGCCGCAACCTCGATGTTGAGTGCGGTGAACGATTTTTGGAACAAATCGTGGAAGTTTATCAGAGACGGAATTGCATGGTTGGCAAATCAGTCACTCCCCTTCTTGCAAAATGCTTTCGGGGGTGTGTTCAACTTCGTAAGCAACACATGGAACGGTGTTTTCAAAGGAATCCGAGATGCTATCGCATGGATCGGTAACAACTCGCTCAAGTGGCTTCAAGACCGCTTTGGTGGCGTGTTCAAGTTCCTTCAAGACCGATTGGGAGATTTGCAAAAACTGTTCGGTGGTGGTGGTAACACGAGTGGCGGATCTAATGGTGGCGTAAAGAAAAACGCTGACACTTACTCTCTAGCGACAGTTGCGATTTTAGAAGCAGGGGGAGGCGATAAACAAGGACAGATCGATGTCAGCCAAGCGATCGCTAATCGTGTGGCATCGAACTTCTCAGGCTTCGGAAAATCTTATCGCGATCAAATCTACGCATCGGGACAGTTTGCTCCGTTTGAAGGTTTAGCGAAAGGATCAACCGACAACGAAGCAGGCGCGATTGACATTCTCAGCCGCAAACTCGGAATCTCGAAAACCGCAGCAAAGAAATTACTTGACGAATACTTCGCTGCATTAGCCGATGACGGTAAAGTGAAATCCGCACAAAGCTTTGTGGGAAATCGAACCGACTTCAAGGGAACAACGATGCAGAAATATCGTGTTCCGTCTGAAGATCCAATGCGTAATTCTAACTCGAACTTTTTCCATTACACCGAAGGAACTAAACCGAGTCAGTGGAAGCAGGGCAATCTCGAAGACTTGCAAGCGCCATCAATTCAAAACTCGGTTGCTGGTGTTGGAAATTATGTGGCAAATGCTGTGAACACAAGTGGTTTCCAGCTTTGGACAACCGGAGGAGGTTCACGTCAATACACCGGAACTCTACGCCCCCATCACAACATGAGTGGCGCATACAACACTTCAGACCCCACAGTAACAAAAAACAGTTTGGGTCAAGGTGTATACGACATGACTTTAGTTACTAGCTCTGGAAGCGATGCAGCACCTATTCCCTCCCCTGTAAGTGGAAGAGTCACTTTTGCTGGCATCAAGGGCGGATACGGCAATACGGTGATGATCAACACTGGTTCTGAAGAAGTGCTGTTGGCTCATTTAAGGTCGATCGGTGTGAAGGTTGGTCAGAACGTAACATTCGGTCAGAAGATTGGAGTTCAAGGCGGAACGGGTTCAGGTGGAGCGCAAGCTTATGCAGTGCATCTTCACCTTGAGGCTACACCCTCAGTTGCAAAGCGTTATGCAGATGCAATCAAGAACAACCGTTTCGGGGTGGCATCGAAAGGTGGTGGTGGCAACCGTCCTGAAGTCGCTTTTGATGAGTCGAAATACACTGACCGGACGGATTCGAGTGTTGTAGCATCACGATCAATTCAAGGCACAGTCAGCAATGTTGTGAGTGGTGGAACCGGGGGAGGTGGCGCACCCCAACTTGGTACATTCATGCGATTGACCCGAACGGGCAAGACCGACTCGATAGGTTTGGAATTGTTAAAGCTGGATTTAGTTGATCGTGCCACCGGAAGAGTTCTCGATTCAGTCATGACGAACAGTGGCACTGCTGCTACACAAAACTTTAGTCGTGACGCTTCACTCAACGGTCGTGACGGTTCAAAGCTTCCGATTCCGATTGGAACTTATGGAATCGGTGATGTTTTCCAGTCGAATAACCCCGGTATCAATGGAGCATTTCTTGAACTTGAAGGCAAGGGAATCAACCAAAAAGATCGATCGGCGTTTGGGATTCACTTGGATGCTGATCGGCTGACAAAAGCTGGAAGTTCAGGGTGCATTGTTGTCTTCGACACAGCCGATCGTAGTAAAGTGCTTGATTGGGTACAAGGCAGAAACGCCCCCACACAACTGAAGGTTGATTACTCAGTTCCGAAGACAGCGACAACAAAACCCGTCACGATTCCAGCAAGCAATGTCAAAGTTCAGGTTGGTACTTCAGGGGTGACACGTCCGATCACCTCAACCCCGACAAGAACCCCCGATGCAGCACTCGCAAAATCTCAGACTGACTATTCACGCGCTAACACTGAATACAACCGCTTGTTAGCCAGTTTGACCCCCAGAGAACGCACAATTGCAAACGAAATCGAAGCCGCTCTCAATGCCGCGATCGCAGCGAAACGTCGAGGTGACTCAGCAGGTTACAACCGCGAAATCTTACGCTTCGATCAGCTACTCGCACGATCGAACGGACAGATTTATACAGTAGGGGCAGCAAGTAAACTCGAATCACTGGCAAAGCGTAGAGCTAGTCTCCGAACAGCTATCGTTGACCGTGAAGCCAAACTAAAAGCAAAACCCTCAGCTACAATCCCCGGTATTCAACCACTTCCAGCAGGTTCAATCGAGCTAACCCGTCCAGCAAACAACATCGTACCCAAACCGTCTTCAGGGGTCAAGCTCACAGACAACGAAACGCTACTTCTCACTGGCGCGTCGGCAGCCATGAAGAAGCTGTACGAAAAAGTAGAGTTGCAGCGTGTACAACTCAGCAAGCTCAAATCTAACACTGCTGAATATCAGACAACGGTCGATCAGTACAACAAGGACATCGCGCTTTTACCCTTGAGCCTACAGGATGCTCAACGATCGCAGTCCACGGCAACCCAAAATCTTCTCAGTCTGACCAAGTTGGTTCCAGGGATTTCCGCGTTGCCGCTCGATCTACCCCTAAATTCATTAGAGCAAATTGAAAAACAGCAAGATCTCGACAAGCAAGCCACTGACATCAAGGAACAAAACCAAAAGCTTTCAGATCGTCGCAAACAGCTTGCCACAGTTCAGGTTGAATTCGACAAGGTTCGTGCCACCGAAAAAGCCGTGATTGCAAGTCTGACGGAAAGAGAACGTCAAGCTTACGCAGCAATCGAGCAGCAGAGAATCATCATCGATCGAATGCGAACCGGAACTGCTGCGGAACAGAAAAAAGTCGCTGAAGCCAAAGCTGCTTACGAAGCCAACGTCCAGAACCTCAACAAAATCATCTTGACACCAGGAGCGGGAACGAAATTAGCAGACATTCAGAAGGACAAAGACAAGACGAATGATGCGTTACTTGCCGCACAGCTTGACGTGAAAGAGCAGTCCGATTCAAATTCTAAAGCCGAACGCGATCGCGAACTCGAACTCAAGAAAAAACGCCTTCAAGAAGCTGGTGACGAATTTAATCTGCTCAAGCGATATCTGGAAGCGAGAGGTATTGGTGCTACAGACACCCAGTTAATTCAGATCCTAACGCTTGCGGACACGATCGAGCAGCAGGAAGCCGCGATCAAACCATCTAGCCTGAAGGAAGGTACACGCAAAGCGCTGGCTAGGCTAGGCATTCTGCAAGGCGGAAGCTTTGATGCCAGCAAGTTAGGTGGTCTTGGCGGTAGTTTCTTTGGGGCAAATCCCCTGAATATAAAATCCAAATCGACGGGTACTGATGTAGGCGCTTTGGTGCGATCGCTTTACAATTCACGCGCTCAAGACAGTCAGTTATCGGTCTACAAGCAGCTTTACGAATCAGGAACCCTGCTATCAGGCTTTGAGCGGTTCCCCAACATGACAGCAGCAGACATTCAGAAGAATATGACGTTCGCGCCACCTGTTTCCAGTGGGGGCGGTTCTAGCCCGACAAAAAGAGTCGAAGTCAGATACATCGAAGATGGTGCAGGAAATCGATTCGTCAAGCAGGAAGATTTCGAGCGGTTCAGTAACACGATGACTGATTATCTCAACTCACCATTCATGGTTGACAACCTTGCTGATAGCGTTGTTGACCGGATCAGATATGACGCTGTGACGCGCAGACGACTCGGATTTTGAGCGACACGATTTGACCTGCTGTATCCGAAACATACACCAGGTTCAATCGTGTTAGCTCGTTGCCTTGAGTTTGCAATCGATCGGTCGGTTCGCAAACTTTACCGCAACGAAAAATCAAGTACTCGATCGTTTTGATACACAACAAACCAACCGATCGCCTGAATGCTGACAAGCATCAAAAACGTTGTAACCTCGTTGCCTTGCGTTTGCGGTAGATCGCAGTCGATCGGTCGGTTCGCAAACCTCACAAAAACGCGGTAATCGATTGACCGCAAACTCGACACCTTCGATCGACGGTCGATTCCACTCAAGCTTTTCCCCGAAACAAAATGTCTCTACCGACAACTCGCACGTTTGAACTAATTGTTACACCAGTTACACTAAAGTTACACCAAACGCAAAAATCTAGTAAAAAGCTCGAAACTAAATAACAGCGCGGGTTTACGAGTTTAGTTACACTGTTACACTGGTGTAACTAGATTTCCCCGAAGAAACAGTGAACACCTAGTGTATGAATAAGTATTAATACTTACTTATTAAAAAATGTACAATTTTATATCTACCTCTTTATTTTGGTGCAACTTGTTACACTGGTGTAACTGGTGTAACAAAGTCTCAAAGCACGTCTATGACTATGTTTTCGTCGTTTTCGGTTTGAAAACGTTTTGGTGTAACTGGTGTAACAAGCTGTGGTTTCAACCTATTTATCGGGGAGATTCAAACACTTGATCGAGGTTACACCGTTTGCTCAAACTCGCGCCACGCTTACGTTTTCGAGTTGTTACACTATTTTTTGGTGTAACAGAATTCTAGTGTTACCAGGGGATAAAATTTGGTGTAACTGGATGAAACCCACGCCAAACCTACGTTTTCAACTTGTTACACCAAAATATCGTACTTGTTACACCAAATTGAGTTATAATTATGGTGTAACAAGTAAACTTGTCGAAAACGGTGTAACACGATGGCGAAAACAAGCGATTTGGAAAACGATATCATTCTCGCAGAACTCGATGCTGCTGATCGAGATAAGAAAGACTTGATCAGTCGGTACAACTCTGCAATCGATCCTGAAGAAAAGAAGAGTCTTTATAGACAGTTACACGACCTGTACTATAATGCCGCGAAAAGCTTTATTGAACTGACTGAAGGTTGCATTAGTGACGACAGCAGCGAACAAGAACTCGCGGAGATGATCATGAAGTGGATGCTGGTCGATATGACGGCTGACGGTATCACTTATCTTGAGCTAGATGATGAGGAAAAGTCTGAACCGAAACCTCAATCCGAGCAAGTTGATGCCGCTGTAGAACGTGCGCTCAAAAACGGAGAAGCCTTAGCAAGACGAGTCGAATTAACTGACGATATGATTGTGCGAGATGAAGCCGTTCGATCGTGGACAATCAAAGACGGTGTTTTCGATTCAATGCTGAATAATCTTGGGGCTGACGGTCGCGTGAATCAGCTTGCCGCTGGTTATCTGGGGATTCTAAGCTTGGTTGCGAATAGTTTACCTCGTAACTATGCGATTTATATTGACAAACAAATTCCAGCACCGTTACAGGTGATGGTGGTCGGTGCGAAATCATCGGGTAAGTCTTTTGCGATTACCGCATTGAACAGATTGGTTGGAGCGATCAAAGACAGCGCTAAGATTCGCGACGACGATGTGGTGCAGCTTCACGAATTGATGTCTGCGATTGGAAAGTGTAAGTCAACGAATGCACCTGAGTTCAAAAATTTACGTGAAGAGTTGAAAAACCCGATCGTCACGCTTGGTGAATGTTTCACACACTTGGATGACACGAAATTACTGGCGGTAGCAAGGTTGTTTCAGTCGCAACCCCGACTCACAAGACTATTCACCGGGGCAATCAAATCTGAACCGAACGGAGCGATCGTTTCACGACACGTTGCAGCACAAAACTTTCTGCTGGATCAAGTTGGTGTTCAAACCCCCGGTATCACTATTTGCGATGCGGAATCGATTCAGGTTCTCACTTCGCTTGGGTTTGTTGGTATGGGGTCAGATCCCGCTCTCATTGCTGCTGTTTTGAGTGGTTACAGTCAAGATGTCAAAGGTGAAGTTGAACGCTTACATGACGGTCATGTGGGAGATTCCAACGGCATCACGCTTGGTTATCTACTCGGTTGTCAGTTAACGCTTGCTTGTCATGCGTTTGGACTCGAAGTGAAACACACACAGAAAGATATCGGAGTGTTGGCACGAACGATCGGATTAATCGTGCAAGGAAAGGATAATACAGTAAAAGGAAAGAAAAAGATGTACACGAAAGCAGACGCAAGCACGATCAAAACTGAGTTTGAAGTGAACGTGAAACAAACCGATGCTTTGGTTGACGCTCATGCTTATCTAACACAAAGAATGGCGACAGCAAACGATGATCTCGGAAAAATGTTTCTCGCTGACGATGCGGTAGAACTGGCTGAAAGTGTGTATGAAAATGCTCTTGGTGAAGTTCGGGGTCAGTGGATGATCGAGGCTTTCGATCGCTTCCAAGAATCAACGTTTCGGATGGCGAATGCAATTGCCCTAACTCGCTGTCTCGATCAAATGACAGATTCCATGCTGAAAAATGACACCGAAGCGGTAGAAGCATTCGAGAGTCTGAACGTCGATCCAAATTGGTATGCGATGACACGAGAAGATGTGCAACGAGCGATCGTGCTAGGTCGCGCTTGCATGGCAACCACAGCAAAGTTGATCGAGACTGCGTTATCCCAAAACGTCAAGGTTGAAGCGAAACGCGATTCTAAATTCAACCGCAAAGATGAAGAATGGTTTGACCGACTGACCGATCCAGAGCAGTTGAAAGAAAAATGCTTCCAAGTGTTAAAAGCTCAACCGAGAGCAGGGGTTGATACATTTGTTTCAAGAACGTTGAAGCGCGAGAGATTCGATCGCTTGGTGTTGTCGCATCCTGATATCAATTTTGAGCAACTAATTCACGATATGATGGCGCACTGCCGCAACCTCATCAACGAATCATAATCCTGCTCAATCGTTTTTGGTTACACTGGATTTAGTGTAACCAAACAGTAACAACTGGAGAAACCCATGACAACCAAATCGCGAGAACTCACAGAAATCGACACTCATGCCGCTTTGATTCAAGACGAGATGCGGCAACACCAATATGATTGGCATTCCTGTCCTGAAGCGGTTTCAACGCTCGTTTGGGACGTTCTACATGGTAATGCGACTGTTGCTGATGTTGCCGTGTTGCGAGTGATTGTCGAGCGATTAGAAAGGATACAGCGAACTCTTCAAGTGACGAATCATAAGGCAGTTGCAGAAGCGATGTACACCGGGGAACCCGCCAAGCATTATGTGATTGCTTCTGAACCGGATTTGCCGCATTTTTCCCAATTACGCGAAGCCGCTGCAAACCCCGTTCATCAAAAGTTGTGGGAAATGCGAGAGATTTCGCGGGAATCTATGCGTTGAGATATTAAAAGTTTGTTACACCGTTTGCGGCGATCGAAGCTCACTCGATCGTCGCTTTTCTTTGGCTCAACTTGATCCGCCGCCCACATTCGTCACCGTTCGACTACCCGATGTCTATACAGACAAAGCGCAGTCGTGCGGTGACGACGCAACTCAAGATTCGCAACCGTACCTCAACCGATGCTGTGTAGCACTCAGGCGATCGTGTTCGGAGTCGAGTAGCAAATCGTCTACGTACACAGCCATCAACGCTGAACACACCGAATAGCGGTCAATCAGGTAAGGTTTCGCAAGCGTCCAATCGTACCTGTACTCGAAAACACCCGCTTTCCCGGTCATCCTCATCGGACTAAATCGAGTTAGAACAGTCGAAACGGAGAGATTCTTTTGTTTATGGGAGATTTCGGATGCAAATGGTAGGTTTGCAGCACGTCACCACCCGAATCGAGAAATTCGTCGTACTTGGATAGATCGCGCCAAAATAAATAAGCGCGGCAAATTTTCGGTAGACATTCATAAACGATTTCTCTGAATTCTCGCGGCGTTTCATCAGTCCAAAAAATCTCAATGTCTGATTCCATGTTTTCGAGTCCCTTGATTGTGACGCGATGAAACGTAGTTTCGACACGCATTGCGAACTCGATGTGCGACGGACTGTACTGATGCCTAACGATCGCGCTTCCGACCCAATAAACTTTGTTCGCTGAAAAACTCATGTCGAATATCCCCCAAGTTCTAGTCCGAACGGATTGGTGGGACTGATGTTTGCGTTGGGTTGAGGAGTCGATCGACTCTCGACTTCTTCGCGATATCGACGTTCGCACTCTAGAACACACGCGATTCTGATCGGATAGTGATTTTTTTCTTCTGCTGTGTTGAAGATGTGTCGCCAAACGAAAAATCCGGTGATAATTCTGGGGGCGACCGCTGCGATCGCGTTTCGGAAATCTTCGCTGCATGAATCCATCACTTCGAGAACTGGATCTTCGTTTTCGTGGTTCACATTCGCAATCGTGACGAAGTGCCGCTCACGATCGACTGACGCTTCAAGCATCCAGCGGTTGTCTTCGTCAGGAACTTGCATCAGCGCAAAAACATAGTCGATTTTCATGCGTTGCGCTCCCAAAATCCAACTGGGGATTGAGAGGCTGAGACAGGTTCGCGTCCCTGAAAAGCAACATAACTGTCTGTAACGACAATTCGATCATCTTTCGTTCTCAGCGAGATTGCAACCTGTCTCAAATCGTCCAAACTCAAATCACGAAGCGCTGCCGTTGGACGATCGAACCAAAGATAGCCTGACCGTTTCAAAACTGTACGCAGTATCTTTTCAACCGGGGAATATTCTATTTGTTGGTCTGTGGTTTGCATGGTTCGAGGTTTGAAGAAAATCTTTGAAGAAGTCGTTGGCGCGAGTTACACGCCAACGCGGAACTACAACACGGTTGATGGATCGATTTTCGGTATCGATTTTCGGTATATCTGTTGATTGTACGTGCAAGATTTCCCCCAAAGCATTGAAGCTCATTGATGTGTATCAGAAAATGTCCGTACAGACTAAAGCTAAGAGTTAGTGGTTCGATGATCGTTGGTTAGTGTTGAGTAGTAACGATCCAACGATCGACTATGCACGAACCTTTATCAGAGCGTTTAGAAATCAGGCTAACCAAGTCTCAGAAGCAGAAAATTCAGCGCACTCAGAACGCCAGCCAACGGTTAAGAGACGCGATTGATTTGATTACCGGGGATACACCTGAAGTACCTGGTGCTGTTTCTGCGCCTGAAATCCCCGATGATTTGATTGATGACGGATTGCTACCGATTGGTGAACAACCACAACCGCAAAGAAAGCGTCCCAAATCAAAAGGAACGGTTATTGGTTCGACTGAGAAAAGACCGAACGCGATGATTAACGCCGATCGTCGAACTCCAGATGATGTTGTTATTTAAGGGAAAGTGATGCAGCAGAACTTACCAGACCCTCAGAAGCCGTACCGAGATTTGAGCGATCGCGTTTCGGATAAACGCTTTGATATCGAAACCTTGAAGCCTGTCGGTCAAGAAACCTCTCTGCCTGATCTGATCAAGCCCGTCCAAACTCGTCCTATTAGCACCCCAACCAAAAATGCAAATTAGTAATTATCCCCAACTCGCAGAAGAGATTCGCCAAATCGTCAGATTGCATCTCGCTCAGAAGTTTGCTGATCAAGGGCAAAGAGTCGGGCAGCAGGAACTTGATCGATTGGTTGCCGATATCTGTGTATCGATAGCGGCGGGTTCGGTTGCCGCTCTTAACTCTGCTCCCTTGATGGAAGAATCTTACCAGGGCTACACCCAAATTACGATCGACCCGAACTCTGCCCATGCTGCTGCTCTTTTTGGCAAGGTTCCTGAGACGGTTGGTTCAACTTCAATCAACGGACAGTACGCTGAAGCGGCTTTCAACCGAATCGAAGTCAAAGAGATTGGCGACGTTTTCAAGTGGAGTTGATCAACGGTTAGAAGCTGAAGTTTTCGATCGAGAAGTTTGTCTAGCGGCGATCCTTGTGTGTGGTCGCTGCTTTTCTTTTTGGAAACAGAGCGGAGTCGGTGGCTGACTCTTCGTTGCCGCTAGTTGCCGATGTTTGAGTCGAACGGCAACTTCTCTGCAACGAGGTCAACGATCGCTGTTCATCAATGCTAGAACTTGTTGTAATTCTTCGACGTTTTTACCTGCTCGATTTAGGTTGTTCGACGAAGAGAACTGTGTCCTACGTTGAACCGATTTTACAGGCTGAAACGCCTATTCTATCGTTCGAGAAAGTTATACCACAACGCAATGATCGTGTCACGGCTATCGTGACGCGGCTGACAACGAAACCCTTACGTATAGGGAGCGCTCCCTATACGTTTCATTCAATAGCAAAACGTACCCTTTTCCTAGAACATCTCAAAAAAGTTATACCAGACCCTTCTTTTTCGCTTTGAAAACCGCCGTGGACGTAGTTAGGTCGTGAGTGGGTCGTGAAAAGCGGGATTCTGCGACCTACGATATCTGAGCTATCAAAAATCCAGTTTTTCTGATTTTCGACGAGCTTTTATTTCGGGGGTGAAGCTGACAAAAAGAAAAGCCCCCGACTAGAAATCGGAGGCTTCGAGTTTGGTGGAATCGAGTTGTCTCGTAATCATTCAAAGTAGGAATCGAAGCCTCCCTTTTGCTCAACTTGGACTAACGCATGACCGTGTTGTGCTGACAATTTCAGATTGCAATCTGAGTAGTCTGAAATATTTTCGTACTGACCGATCGTGACTGATTTGATTGCTTCAGTCCATTGTGTTTCGGAGATGTTCAATGCTTTCCAGGGTTCGACTTTCAGCTTGTACTTCCAAGCTTCGAGTGCTTCGGCACGAACTGTCGAATCAGTCGTTTCCGTTTCTTCAGAGGGGTTAACAGCTACGCCGTTGCAGAAAGCTTGGCATCCTTTCACAACTCCGTGAGCGGCAACGAGGGTTTTCAAACGATAGCGATCGTTATAGTGAGTCTTTCCGAATCGCTTGAGAAAGCGTTCGGGTTTGTCAGAATCCAACCAAGCTTGCACTCGCTGACGCTGACGCTCTCGGTTCTTTTGCGTGTCAAATCGATCTACAATCGCAGGATTAACTTGTTTGTTTTTCACGCTACCCCTTGTACCTCTTTCACGAACTTCAGTGCGAACGTCTGGTGAATGAGCGTTAATCCAGTTAGACAAGCAGAGACGAGCGAATTGAGCTTTACTCAGACCTGCTTTCACTTGTTCGATCGAATGATGCAACTCGATTGGAATATCAACGAACAAATCTTCTGACTCAGTTGTTTTCCCAGAGATATCGCGAGTCTGATTCAGTTTGTCGGGGTGGTTAATTCCCCAAACCAAGGCAGACTCAACGATTCTTGAGGTTGTGGTGTGATGTTCGTTTGCAAGTCGAGTGATTACGTCTATCACTCGACACGCCAGACTGATCTTTAGCTTTTTGTAATTTCGCATTTGTTTTGTTTGATGAATGACGCTGCTGTGCGCTTGCGTTTTTGGAAATGTTCGATCGTGCTGATTTTGGAGATTTTGAGTTGGTGTTGCTGCCGTTCGATCACTCGATGTAATCTGTCGATTTCCTTTCGGTAGTACGACTGCAACCGTTCGATTTCGCCAATGTACGTATCAACCGTGTCTGTGTTGGAAAGTTCTGCTGAAGGTGCAGCTTCAGTAATCGATTCAGCGAGTTCAGCTTCAAAGTTACCCCATTGCTCGATCCAGTCCGAAATCAATTCGTTAACACTCAAGCCTTTGTAGTCTGCAACGACACCGACTTTGGCGTACAAGGTTGAATCGATGTGCTTTCTGATTTCTTCGGTTGGAACGGACTCGATCGAGTCGGTTTTCACATCAAGAAGATTCTTCAATCCCCAATCGACAACTTTATTAAGGAGACGGGTTTGGCTGATACCTAATTGTGTGGCGCGTGTACTGAGGCGTTGGCGGTTTGTCGAACTCAAGCGAATGCGGCTGTATTTGCGTTTCTTTTTCATCTTCGATCGCCTCCTCGTTGTGGTGATGTGATTTCGTAATCAGCAGGTAGAAACCCGCGCTGTTTCAAGTTTTGTAGTGCGATTTGACGTAACCATTCACGTTTGCTGTACCCGTCTTCTGCTGCTGCGCGTCTGAGGGCTTCATCCTCTAATTCAGTCAGATCGATATTGATCCTCATTGGCTACTTGGCTCCAAATCTCTCTACTTCAGCTTAAACCAAATAGCTCAAAAAAATCTTTTTGATCAAGTTGATCCATTTGCTCAACTTGAGCTATAGTGAGTACATGAGTCGCAAGTGCGACCTAAGTAATCCCTAAACAAGACACAAGAGGCGAAGACTATGACGGGTTTGGATCAACGCAAGAACACTACGATTGCTTGGTTTGCTGACAACGGATTTGGTAAATTGAAAGGTGTTGGTGCAAACGATGTGAGAGTTTCGTTTGAAACGGCGTTTGCTGAAATTTCAGAAGAAGAAGCGAAGAGTGAATTCGATAGCTATCGCGATGATGTCGTTGCGTACATCGACGGAGATCGCAAAGATCTCAAAGGAAAGTATTTTCTGTTAGGAGAAAGTGCGAAGTATCACCCGAACTGTAAGCGTTTGTTTGAAAGCGATTCGTACAAGTCGGATATGTTTTTGTTGTTTGCGATCTTTAGTGCAAACGAAGTTCATGACTTCCAAACAGAAACCGTGAATCTTTGGTTAGCAGGATCGGTTCCTGATGCCAGTGTGACCGGAAAGCGTCTTGCAGAGAAAACGAAGGGATGGCACAAAGCTCGAATTGGGAACAAGATTCACATTTTCCGGGCGATCGTTGCGGGTGTGATCAACGAAGGTAGCAAAGTTGGTGGTCAAGGTGAATTTATCACGATCGATTTTGGGCGTAGAACTGCACTTCCGACTCACTGGCGAAACGGAAGATCGATCACACCTGCTATTACCAACGAAGGCGTTCAGAAGTTTTTAGACCATTTCCAATATGCAATCCGACAAAAAATGTGCGGAATGGTTGAAATCGACGTTATCGAAGCTGCTTTGATGCGTTGGGAAAAGGTGAAAACCGATGTTCCCTTGAAAGGTGAAGAGTTGGAGAAAGCGAAAGCGGAAGGTAAGTCAACCACTCGCGAAGCAATGGTTTATCCACCTTTGATGATCAAAGATATGAACGTCGATCGTGAATACACCGAAACGTTAGCACTATGGCTTGAGAAGTCTTTGAAGCAAGCTTTGATTCTCAAGAGCAAGCAATCAACTGAAGTTCCGATTTATGCAATCGGGGGTGGTACTCACCTACCTAAAATCCGCCCGATGCTGAAAAAGTTTGGTGTAATCGTGAATCATTCTGATCCGGTGTTCGCGAATGCTCTCAGTGGTTTCCAATACTTCTTCCACGGTAAAGAAGCACCGATGAAAACGTTCAGTGAGATCACCGCTCCCAAAACCAAATCTAAGTCATCATCCTCACCGAAGCCTAAGCAAGCAACCGAGAAAGAAGTCGATGAGATTACGGATGAGTCGGAAGCTCCCGATCAAGCAACCGATCAATCGACTGAATCAACAATCGATGTTGCTGGTGAGGATGCAGCATGAGTCAGCGTCCTTACCTGTCCGAAGCGACCGCTCGGAAAATCACCGAGATTGCAGAACACTTTGGCTGGTCGGACGTTCCGATCAGCCAAGCAATCGCCACAATCATCGAAGATGTCCATCTCATGTTGGGGTTAAGTGATCGTCGCACAATCATCACGGATGCCAAACTGGTACAAATGATGGTCAACCTCAGAGGAATCGAGCAAAGGATCGAAAATCCCGTTGATCGCGACCTGAATAGGACTGAAAAGAGTCTTAAAACAGTCAAAATTCACCAAGAACAAGACTCGTATCCAAACAATCCAACGACCGAGCTTGCAGAGCCAGTAGCAGAGGATTTAGTAAGCGTTTCTAGCTTGCTCAATGCACTGGACGAATATGACGAAGATTGAACATCAAACAATAGGAAACCAAAATAACCGACAATCTACTTCAGATTGTCGGGTTTTTATCTGTTTTACTTCTGGGTTATTTCTCGATGTCGTTAGGGACACTAAAAAAAGCTGAACAGAGCGTTATCGCTTTCGGACGCGATCGCGCTTCGATCAACCGTTTTTAACTGAAGTGGCGTAAGTCCAGCGTTCTATGCGTAGCATGAACGTCTGGAGTACATCACTTCCCTTGTACAAATCCAGCTTTGATCGCGTCACTAATCTGCTTCGCCATTCGTTTGCCTACTGCTTCAGCTTCTTCCGGTGACGTTATCTTGGCTGGAATCGATCGCGCTTTGAGGTCTTCAAGTTCTGCCGTTAGCTTATCGTTTTCGATCATCAGTCCCGCCATCCCCTGCAAACTCAACCGATAAAGCAGTAGCAGATCAAGCTTTTTCTTGGCTTGACATTCTTCGATGCTACTAGCACGATTGTTTTCGACGAACTCACTACGCAGTTCTGCGTTCAACTCGACTTCGAGCAGTTGTACCTTGATAGCTAACCGTTGAATTTCAGCCAAATCAAACTTCGGATTCGTTACAGATGCGGTCACAAGAAAAGCCCCCAAAAACATAGTTCTGAGGACTATTGTACGACTGATTTCATGGAGCGTAACTATTGAGTTGCAGATTAGAAACATCCTGCTAGAAGCTGCTGAAGCATTCTTTCAGGTTGGACTCTGCTGCAATTAGCTGTGCGATGCTTTCCTCGTTGAATCCGAGTGCTTCCAAGAACTCTGCGAAGTTCGCCTGACAGCCCATCTCCCCGGTTGCAGCACGTAACTCTAGCAACCCATCGAGTGCTGCATCAAGATCTTCAAGTTGGGGAATTAACGAATCAAGCTGGTTGTCAATTTCGACGGGCGCAGTGGTAAAAGAAGTTTGCATTTAGGTTTGCTCCTTAGTTTTTCAGGTTTTTGATTTTGTTGGCAATCGAATCCAGTAGCGCGATCGCACGTTCTGTCATCTCAGAATTCTCGCGTTCTTCGGGTGTAGTAGCGTCTGCGAACTCATCCACAACTCCGTCAAGTCCCGAAAGCATCCCAACAATCGATAGCCAATATGCACTTGCTTGAACTGAACTTTGAATATGTTTCTCGACTTCAGGTGCGGGTGCTGGCTCTGCGTTTGAGATGGCTTCGATGTCAAGCTGATCAATCTCTTCATCACTCATAGCGTCGATCGTTGCGTCGTCAATCTCAGTGACGGGTACAGCCGTCGCGTTCACCGGGAAAAGCGTAGGGTTACTCATAAGCGTCCTCATTGCTGCCATTGCTGCTTCAGGGCTTGATTGCGCCTGATTAATCAACGCTTGTCGCTGTTCTGCGTGAGTCTTGAATAACTGTTGGGTGCGTTCACGATCGATTCTGCGTTGCACTGACTTATCGAAACGTTCTTTGGCGCGTTGTGCCCCAACATTCGGGTTCTGCGGTTGATCGGGATCGGCTGATTTCATCGTGATATTCCTGTAATAAAAGATTTTGCTAGGGGAAAAATAGATAGCTCCCCGGTTTGTGGTGGTGGCGGTAAGTGTGTGTTAGAGAGGGTTAGAAGAATCTTTCAGAATGCCAACTCACTTCGCGAACTGTTCCACCGATCGGTCTACCTTGCGCGTCGTATCCGGTCAAGGTTCGTTCGTATCCGCGCTCAATTCGACGCTCTCGCGCCTGATTCTCTAGCAAACGATGGATTTGTTCTTGCTGCTGTTGGACGATGGCTACTAGCTGATTTTGCTGCTGCTGTCCCCGGTAATAAGAACCTTGTTGCGAACCTTGCTGATATCGGGCGTGAGCAAATTGCCATTG
>JADEXW010000343.1 GCA_015206935.1 Pseudanabaenaceae cyanobacterium LEGE 13415
TGTGAGTGGTATGCCGAAGTGTCAGAACAAAATCGCCGCGAACTAGAAAAAATGCGCGGCGATGTGAATGTTTTTAGTTGGTTCCGACGACGATCGGAAGATCATAGCAGTAGAAGCTTAGATTAGGACATGCTCCGAGTCGCCCCCAAACCCCCAAGTTTGGGAGCTGAAGACTCTTGCTCCCCCAAACTTGGGGGCTGGGGGGCTTTCTCGAAGTGTCTTAACTGGAGTGGTTACCGCTATAAATAATCAAAAAAGAATGAATTGCTCCACTCTTTCTTTTAGGCGTAGATGACGATCTCGCCAAGATATTGAGGTGAGATCGAGAACTTTACAAGTACCTAAATGGCTTCAAGTTCAAACTCTTGAAGATGAGCGCGGAATTTACCTGCGAACTTGACCAAGAAAGGGAAATTTGCGCTGACTGGGCGACCATTCCATTCTTTAACAACAGCAATGATTTCGCCTTCTTGACCTTGGATATCAAACGCTTCGTTCCGGTGTTCTGGATGGTGATAGACCACCACTGATTCTTTCACTCGAACACGATCGCCAATTTTCATAACCTTGAGTGTTCCTCTTTCCGCAAGATTCACCACAATCACTTGCCCTGAATGAACGATAGACAACTTTCTAATCTTTGCATAATGCGTGTCGATCGCTCTATCGTTTGAGCAAATCGTTAGGGATGAGTTGACGCAATGATTCGATCGCAGGTTGAATTCGTCCTGCCTCTTTCTGAATCCGCTGCGGCATTCCCACCGGGTCGCGATAGTACCAAGTGCCTAACGCTGCGCCACTACCAATTAGCAGCACCAAGAAAGATTTAAGCAGAATTCGATTTTTCTTTTTCGGTGTTACAACTTCGGTGGGCGGAATGACGATCGGTTCTGGCAATTCCGGTTCATCTGCACTTGCGATCGACATCGAGACGGGCAAGCGGATTTCAGGTAATGCGGCTGACACTTGACAGTGAGTTAGCACGATCGAAGCATTATCATGTCCGTTCCGCTGATTGGCAAAGTCGAGCCAAGATTGTACAGCCGACTCGATCGAGAATTTCTCTTGCAAAATGAGTTCGGCATAATCCGCCCAAGATTGCTCTACAAATCCGTTATCGCTCATGCCATCCGAACACAGGACAAGCATTCCATCTTCTTCGAGAATGAACCGCCGCACACTCGGATGCAAATGATGTCCTTCACGAGTTCCCATTGCTTGGGTGAGCGCTCCAGAATCGGGACGTTTCAGCGCTTCTCGATACAGCGATCGACCCATCCGAACTTCCCGAACTGCCACATCATCATCAACCGTTAATTGATGACAATATTCGGGTGTAATCCAGTAAGCGCGACTATCGCCCACATTGACGATATAAACTTCGTGAGCATTATTCGCGATCGAGCCTCCGGGTAATGTAACTCTCTGCGGAATCTGTAGAGCCATCACCAAGGTTGTACCCATTCGCCGCCGAGCCGTTCGATTCTGAGCATCATTTTGAGCCGCAATTAGATTATTTACGACTCGCACGATCGCTGCTAGTTGATCACAAATCAAATCGGGCGGCAACGGTTCCGGTTGTCCTGAAATTTCCGATAACAGCGCTTTGACTTGCAATTGAATCGATTGAACTGCTAATTGGCTAGCAACTTCGCCGCCATCATGTCCACCGATGCCATCACACACGATCGTTAATCGCGCAGACAGATCATCAAACGTTTGCGTTCTCGACGCGATCGGGTAACAAAAATCTTCATTATGCGATCGACGTTTCCCAACTTCAGTCGCGCCATGTACCTGAATTCTCAACGGCAACTGAGAAGCCTGTTCTAGTAGCAGAACATTCAATCGAGTTGAAATATCGCGGTAAGTTGCATCCGGAGCTTGCATTAAAGAGCAGATCGCTTGTAACTGTTCTGCGATCGCAGGTTTTGCATCCGGTAATAACACTGCCCAACTCTGAGCCAAATTCGCCAGATTCGGCTCTCTGAAAGATTCCTGTGTCTGTCCTTCATCGAGAATTAATTCTTTCAGCCGAATCCGCCATCCTTCAATCCGAATAAAATCAGGCGATAGTAAACTTGATGCCACTCCCAATTCTTTCAGCGGAGTCCACAATTCGAGAATTTGCCACAACCAATAAATCTGACGAGTGGCGCTCCCTTGATACCAAGCTTGAGCGATCGACGGTTGTAACTCTCCATACTCCGTGATCGGAACATTCTCCAGCAATAAAATCTCATCGCCTCCATCCCGACAAACCCCATACACCTCCGGAACATGCAATCGATACGGATACAACAGCAAATAAGTCTGCGCCAATTCTGACGAAGCTAAAGGTGCTTGCGGATCACTCTCTGGTTGCGTATCGAGCCAAATTTGTGGAGTTCTGACCTGATAGCGATCGGCGATCGTCGTTCCCGCTGATTTGCGTTCGGCAGTAGTTCCGACTGCCCAAAGATAATGAAAACCTTGAGATTGAAAACGTCGAATCGTCGTTGTGGTAGCGCGTTCAAAGAGTTTGCCAGAGGAGTTCATAATCCGAGAAGCTAGAATGAAGGAGGCGAATCGCAACGCATCTTACCGCCAACCACGTCGAAAAGATCAACACATTGCCGGAATGTTGCAATCACGGTTTGAAGTTTGTATTAAAGCACGAGAATTCCGGTACGCGATCGCTGCATTCTAAATTCGGTGTGAGACTCTGCTCCTTTTCAAACTCGGTTAGATTATGACTCCAACAGTCGTTTGGTTTATGGTTGGTGCAGGACTCTGTTTGGTGGAATTCGTCCTGCCCACCGCATTTATCGCTTTTGTTCTAGGCGTAAGTGCTTTACTCGTCGCGATCGTGGCTCACCTTCTACCGCTCGGCGCTCAAGTCGGACTCTGGGTGATTTTATCGATCGTGCTGATTCTCTTTTCTCGTCGGTTTGTCAATCGTCGCGCCGCCTTTAAACTCGATGCAACTGAAGCGGAAACCTTAACAGAAATTCGTCCAGGTGAAATGGGACGAGTTTGCTATGAGGGCAATTCGTGGGCGGCTCGATGTGAAAGCTCAAATCTCGACATTCCCGCAGGTCGCCGCGTTTATGTGGTGGGTCGCCGGGGAACTACTTTAATTGTGATGCCAGAAGAATTTTAAGGAGAGGTTGATAATATGTGGGGTTGGGTAATCGCTTTAGTCGTCGGTGGCGGAGCCATTTCGAGCGTTAAAATCATTCAGCAAGGTAACGAAGCTTTAGTTGAACGTCTTGGAAGCTACGATCGTAAATTGTCGCCGGGTTTGAATTTCGTCTTACCGGGACTCGATCGCGTTGCTTTCCAAGAAACGATCCGAGAAAAAGTTCTCGATATTCCGCCACAAGGTTGTATTACACGCGATAACGTTTCGATCACGGCGGATGCGGTTGTCTATTGGCGCATCGTGGATATGGAGAAAGCCTACTACAAAGTGCAAAATCTCCAGTCTGCAATGGTGAATTTGGTCTTAACTCAGATTCGGGCTGAGATGGGGCAGTTGGAATTGGATGAAACCTTTACGGCTCGATCGCATATCAATGAAATTCTGCTGCGTGAACTGGATACTGCAACTGATCCTTGGGGTGTCAAAGTCACTCGTGTCGAACTGCGTGACATTATTCCGTCGAAAGCAGTTCAAGAATCAATGGAGTTGCAAATGTCCGCAGAACGTCGCAAACGGGCTGCAATTCTCACTTCCGAAGGCGATCGTGAATCGTCGGTGAATTCGGCTCGTGGTAAAGCGGAAGCGCAAGTTCTCGATGCGGAGGCACGTCAGAAAGCCGCAATTCTGGCAGCCGAAGCGGAACAAAAATCGATCGTTCTGAAGGCTCAAGCGGAACGCCAACAAGCGGTACTGAAAGCTCAAGCAACGGCAGAAGCGATTCAAATCGTGACTCAAGCGCTGAACAATGATCCGCGTGCTGCTGAGGCGGGTAAGGTTCTCTTAGCCTTGAGCTATCTGGATATGGGAACGACTGTTGGGAAGAGCGATAGTAGCAAGGTCATGTTCATGGACCCACGTAGCATTCCTGCAACCTTACAAGGAATGTTGTCGATGGTTGATGAGAACGGGAAAGGCTAACCCTTAGTTTAAAACGTACAAAACCTGCGATCGCACCCTTGAGGATCGCAGGTTTTTTCATCTCGATTGCTTTACAGAACTTCAACGATCGCGCTATTCAAACTCACCGCTTGATTTCGCACTGCACTCCACGCAATTTGATGTGCTTTTGTCTCCTCACCGTACCACTGAAGCGCAGAGTTAAACGCTACCCTATAAAAGTGCTGGGCAGTTTCCGACAGTCGATCGCGAACACTATCAGGCAGTTCACGATTACTTTGGTACGACATTCAGTCGCCTCCAGTAAATGGGATAATTATCAAGTATCTCGCTGACCTGCAAAAAGGTCGCCTACCCTTTGGAATATCTTCAGGATTGGATTTAAGGAGAAAATTTTGATCACAGGTACTTTGAAAACCACCAAATCAGATGAAATCTTTGCAGCGGCACAGAAACTTATGCCGGGTGGCGTAAGTTCTCCAGTGCGAGCATTTAAATCAGTCGGTGGACAACCGATCGTCTTCGATCGAGTAAAAGGGGCATATGCGTGGGATGTCGATGGAAATAAGTACATCGACTATGTGGGCACTTGGGGTCCTGCTATCTGCGGTCATGCTCACCCAGACGTGATTCAAGCGATTCAAGCGGCTGCCGAAAAAGGAACCAGCTTCGGTGCGCCTTCCTATCTGGAAAACATTTTGGCGGAAATGGTGATCGATGCAGTTCCGAGCATTGAAATGGTTCGCTTTGTGAATTCGGGAACTGAGGCTTGTATGTCTGTGTTGCGCTTGATGAGAGCGTTTACTGGACGTGAGAAAATCATCAAGTTTGAAGGTTGCTACCACGGACATGCGGATATGTTCTTGGTGAAAGCGGGTTCAGGTGTTGCAACCCTCGGTTTGCCTGATTCTCCGGGTGTTCCTAAATCGACAACAAGCAATACGCTGAATGCTCCTTACAACGATTTGGAGGCAGTGAAAAAGCTGCTCGAAGAGAATCCGGGTGAAGTTGCGGGTGTCATGCTCGAACCGATCGTGGGAAATGCTGGATTTATTCCTCCCGATCCTGGTTTCTTAGCAGGCTTGCGCGAACTCACATCCGAACACGGAGCGCTATTAGTGTTTGATGAAGTGATGACTGGATTCCGCATTGCTTACGGGGGGGTGCAAGAAAAATTTGGTATCACTCCCGATCTAACCACTTTAGGTAAAGTGATCGGTGGCGGTTTGCCTGTTGGTGCTTACGGTGGACGACGCGAAATCATGGAAATGGTTGCGCCTTCGGGCCCGATGTACCAAGCAGGAACCTTGTCGGGTAATCCTTTGGCAATGACTGCTGGAATTAAAACGCTCGAATTATTGCGGCAACCAGGGACTTATGAATCCCTCGATCGTATTACTTCCCGATTGATTGCAGGTCTGCTAGATGTGGCGAAAGAAACAGGTCATCCGGCATGTGGCGGTTCGATCAGCGGTATGTTTGGGTTCTTCTTTGCGGAAGGTCCCGTTCACAACTATGAAGATGCGAAAAAATCGGATCTCGCGAAGTTTAGTAAGTTTCATCGCGGCATGTTAGAGCAAGGTATCTATCTTGCTCCATCTCAGTTTGAGGCTGGCTTTACCTCGCTAGCTCATACTGATGAAGATGTCGATCGAACAATCGAAGCGGCTCGATCGGTCATGTCCAACTTGTAATCAAATAGGGGACTCGATCGAGTCCCTTTTTCTTAACCGATACCCCGTCTACAGACTCATCCATTAACCCTTTGTACAGTGAGCTTCTAGTAAAAATCACTGAAAAATTTAAGTATTAATTCACTCTATTTATCTTCCGTATTTCCTTATAAAAGATATAATATTACAAAACTTTCATGTCTTTCTTAGAAGAGCGTGGAGAATTTTCGGTTCGATGAATCTCTTAGCTCGCGATCTCAGTATTGTACTT